>CALFMQ010000408.1 GCA_937879825.1 uncultured Phycisphaerales bacterium | reverse complement strand
TGGAAATCATGATCCAGACTGCGCGGGCGATGGCGGAACTGCACGCTGTGGGGTACGTGCACGCGGACATGAAGCCGAACAACATCGTGATGACGGTGACGGGGGACATCCGCATCATCGACCTCGGGCAGGCGTGCAAGATCGGGACGATCAAGGAGCGCATCCAGGGAACGCCCGACTACATCGCGCCGGAGCAGGTGCACCGGCGCGAGATCACGCCCAAGACGGACATCTACAACCTCGGCGCGACGATGTACTGGGTGTTGACGCAGCACCACATCCCGACGGCGATTCCGAAGGGGGAGTCGCTCGTGGAGCGGCTTGATGACCAGTTCATCGAGCGTCCCAAGCCGGCGAACGCGCTGAACCCGCGAGTGCCCGACGCGCTGAATGAGTTGATCATGCAGTGCGTGGAGGTCGATCCGAACAAGCGGCCTTTGTCGATGCGGGATGTGATCGAGCGGATGACGCAGATCCGCGGGACGATCCTGGCTCCCGATGACTCGACCGTGGGCTGACGGGGTCGGTCCGGCGTCTCGATCCCATCTCGACCGCGCGGGGCTCGGGGACGCTCTCCTGTGGGATTTTTAAAACTTTATCCCCCACACGGCCTAGCCGGGTCGTGGGGTCTCGTACACAGATTTGTGTCGGATGACCCTCATCACGGCGACGGATGCCATGAACCCGTGTCGCACGCGCGGTGGGCCCTCTTGCGTGCGATCCGGAGTCGCTTGCGGCGTGCCGATATGCACGCAGAGTGTGTGAGCGAACGGAGGGACGGCATGACGAGGGACGGCGACCGGAATGGCGCAGCGCCGGCTGGGATGCATGACTCGGAGTTGATGGCGCGTGCGTGCACGGTGGTTTCGCGGTCGCACACCAATGTGGCCGACTCGCCCGATGACTGGACGCAATCGGTTGCGAGTGATTTGTGCGACCTGATCGACGGGCGCGTGGGCGTGATGGCGATGATCGCGCAGTGGGATGATCTGGAGCTGCGATGGGACACGGTCTCGCTCGGGCTGGCGGGCGCGTATCCGGAGGGCGCGGTGCGGTCGGTGCAGGAGCAGGCGCGGGCGGGGTGGCCGGACGATGATTTCTCGCGGACGGTCGGTCACGCAGGCCCTGTGCCGCGGACGGCGTGCGGGGGGCGGGATCGCTTGCTCGGCGATGCCTTGTGGCGGGGGTGTGCTCTTGCGAAGTTTCGGTCGTCGATCGGGCTGCATGACTTTGCGCGCGCGATCGTGCCGTTTGATGATCCATCGGGGGTGCGGGTGATGGTGCTGCAGGTCGATGGGGTGACCCCCGTGTGGCGCGCGAGCACGCAGGTCGTGTCGACGCTCGGTTGCATTCTGCAACCGGCGATGGAGGCGTTCGTCGCGCGGTTTGTCGAGCCGCGGCGTGTGCGTGGGCGGTTGCTCGAGGGGTTGAGCCCGATGCAGCGGCGGATCGCGCCGATGCTTGCGGAGGGCTTGACGGAGGCGGACATCGCCGAGCGAGTTCATCGGAGTGCGCACACGGTGCACGACCACACGCGGTCGATCTACCGGACGCTGGGTGTGAACTCGCGGCGGGAGTTGCGGGACTTGTGGCTGGGGCGGTGAGCGGGATTTGTGCGTCCTGATTGGTGTTGACGCCGTATGGTGATGCGTATGGCGCACGGATCGGCGGTCCATCCGAGATGTCCGCGGTGCGGGTATGACCTGTCGGGTGCTGTGGACTCGTGGCGGGACGAGTGTCCGATGCGGGGTGTGTGCCCGGAGTGCGGATTGGATCACCGCTGGCGCGATGTCTTGAGTCCTGCTTTCGCGATTCCTGATTGGTTTGTTGAGAATCCAGACTGCAAGATCCGGCGATCGCTCCCGGCGACGATCGCCCGGTGTTGGCTCCCAACGACGTTCTGGCGTTCGATATGGATGACTCACCCGTTCGTCGGGGCGCTTGTCGCGTTGTTTGCGGCGGTGACGATCGTCATCGTCCTGGTCCTTGCTTACGGGTGCGTGAGCGTGTTCACGCAGATCGACGGGCGGGAGGTGTTGAGCGATAACCCGCTTATTGTTTTCGACCCGTTCTCGCTATTGGCATATGAATACGAGCGATCGTCTGCGTGGGTTTGGATGGCGATTCTGTGGGCGGCGTTGACGCCATTTGGCATGGTGGCGTTGGTTCACACGCGTCGTCTGGCGCGAGTGCGTCGGGAACACCTGATCCGCGGGGGCGTGTATTCGATCCCGTTGATCGGAGTGCTGGTGGTCGCCAACTCGCTTGTTCGCGGCGTCAGCGAGTTCAGGTATCCGCTGAGACGGCAGGGCTGGTGGACTCCGACGACGATCCCGGCGTGGGAGGTCGAACTCTGGGATGGCATTGAGATCATCGAGGGATATCTGCTCGTGGTGCTGGCGGGGTTTGTGCTTCACCGGTACTGGAACGCGATGACGAGGGGTTACATGAGACTGTCGCAGCCGCGCGCGACAGCAGCCATCATGCTGGTGATTTCCGGGCTGGCTTCGCTGGCGATCGTCGAAGTAGTGGGCGGGCGGGCGATCTTCTTCGACATGATGATGCGTCTCGGCGATTGGGGCATCTGGGAGTGACGGGATCGGCGGCGATGCCTGCCCCGCCGCTATTCTGTCGGCTCCTGACCTCTCTGGAGCGACTTCATGGCTGGCACAGTTGATCATCACGATGACATCACGGACTCGATCTCGGCGTTGATTCGGGCGAGCGACCCGGCGGCGGCGGACCTGCTGGACGCGGAGCGGGCGCGGCAGCAGTCCACGCTCGAGCTGATCGCGTCGGAGAACCATGTGTCGCCGGCGGTGATGCACGCGATGGGGACCTGCCTGACGAACAAGTACGCCGAGGGGTATCCGGGGGCGCGGTACTACGGCGGGTGCGAGTTCCACGACAAGGTGGAGACGCTGGCGCAGGAGCGGGCGAAGCAGTTGTTCGGGTGCGGGTTTGCGAATGTGCAGCCGCACTCGGGCGCGCAGGCGAACGCCTCGGTGTTTCTGGGGTTGCTCAGCCCGGGCGATACCTTCGCGTCGCTGGTGCTGGCGGACGGCGGGCATCTGTCGCACGGGCTCAAGGTGAACATGTCGGGCAAGTGGTTCAACCCGGTGCATTACCCGCTCCACTATGACGAGGGCCACGCGGAGTTCGAGCGGATCGATTACGACGCGGTTCGGAAGGTGTGCATGGAGCACAAGCCGAAACTGCTGATGTGCGGGTACAGCGCGTACCCGAGGAAGATTGACTTTGCGAGGTTCCGCCAGATCGCGGATGAGTGCGGGGCGCTGCTGATGGCGGACATCGCGCACATCGCGGGATTGGTGGCTGCGGGCGAGCATCCTTCGCCGTTCCCGCACGCGCACGTGGTGACGACGACGACGCACAAGACTTTGCGCGGGCCGCGTGGCGGGTTGATCCTGACGAGCGACGAGGAGATCAGCAAGAAGATCAATCGCGCGTTGTTCCCCGGCATGCAGGGCGGGCCGCTGATGCACATTATTCTGTCGAAGGCGGTGGCGTTCGGCGAGGCGCTGAAGCCCGAGTTCAAGCAGTACGCCAAGCAGGTGATCGCGAATGCGAAGTCGCTGGCCAAGGCGCTAACGGAGCGTGGCTTCCGCATCACGACGGGTGGCACGGACAATCACCTGATGCTGGTGGACCTGCGGACGCGTGACGCGGAGTTGACGGGCGCGGACGCGGAGCAGTGGCTTGAGCGGGCGGGGATTATCACGAATAAGAATGGGGTGCCGCAGGACCCGCGGCCGCCCAAGCAGACTTCGGGGTTGCGGCTCGGGACGCCGGCGGTGACGACGCGGGGGCTGAGCGTTGACGACATGGCGCGGGTGGCGGACTGGATCGACATGACGCTGGAGGGCGGGGGTGATGCGGGTGTGTGCGCGCAGGTGCGGGGCGAGGTGGAGAAGTTCTGCGAGCGGTATCCGCTTTCCTGAGACTCACCACAGAGGCACAGAGGGCACAACAGTGCTGCGTGCGCCAACACCGCTTGCACTCTGCGAGTGACAAGCGGTGGCACCCGGCACCCGATCCGACTCTGGCGCCTAACTGTCCGCTCGCTCCCGCTCGCGGCTCCAAGGGCACGATGGAATAGGGCCCGCGTCGCGCCGGTTATGATCCGCTCCTCA
>CALFMQ010000407.1 GCA_937879825.1 uncultured Phycisphaerales bacterium | reverse complement strand
AAGGAGGCCGCGGCGGCGCTCCAGGCGGGTGATTACCCACGCGCCGAGCGGCTGTTCCGCGCGATCGTGGAGGCGAAGCCCGATGCGCCCTTTGCGTGGTACCGGCTCGGGTACGCGATGCACGCGCAGGGCAAGTATCAGGAAGCGATCGAGGCGCACCGGCGCGCGAGCGAGTTCGACGAGGTGCGGGCGCCGGCGCTGTACAACCTCGCGTGCGCGCACGCGATGCTCGGGCATCGCGACGACGCGTTCTCCGCGCTGGACGGCGCGATTGAGTCGGGATTCGACAACATCGCGACGATGCGGACCGATACCGATCTGGCATCGCTGCACGGCGATGATCGGTGGAACGCAGCCATGGAGCGCGTCGTGTCGGCGGCATCGGAAATGCCGATCCGCCAGTTCGACTTCTGGGTGGGATCATGGGATGTGTTCAACCCGCAGGGCGTTGCGGTCGGGACGAATGTCATCACGCTGCGACAGAACGGGCACATCGTGCACGAGTCATGGACCAATTCGCAGGGCAACACGGGTGAGAGCATCAACTTCTACGACCCGGCGCGGGAGAGGTGGCGGCAGGTTTGGGTTGACGCGGGCGGGGGCGTCGTTGAATACGAGGGCGCGTTCGTGGACGGCGCGATGCGCATGACCGGGAAGAATGTGGACGGGGGCGGCAGGGAGCAGCTATCTCGGGTCGCCTTCACGCCGCTGCCGGATGGACGCGTACGCCAGTTCATCGAGCATTCGGACGATGGCGGCGCGACATGGACCGTGTACTTCGATGGGTATTACCAGAAGCAGCAAACACCCGCGAACGAGTGACGCTCAGCGTGAACCATCGAGCCGGGCCGCCAGTTCCCTTAGCGCGTCGAACGCCTGCATGGGCGTGAGTTGGTTCAGGTCGATGTTCTTGAGTTCTGCGATCACGGGATGGGGCAGATACTCGGTGAACAGCCCCATCTGGTCGTTGCGTTTGGGCGCCTTGTCGGCGGCCTTCTTGACCTCGTCGCCGAGCGTCCCGTGCGAGACGGAGAGCGAGTCGAGCAGACACTCGGCGCGTTTCACCGCCGAGGCGGGGAGACCGGCGAGTTTGGCGACATGGATGCCGTAGGAACGCGAAGCGCGCCCGGGCAGAATGCGGTGCAGGAAGACGATCTCGTCGCCCCATTCGCGGACCGCGACATGCAGGTTCTTGATCGACTCGGGCGCGCGGTCGGCGAGGTCGGTGATCTCGTGGTAGTGCGTGGCGAAGAGCGTGCGCGGGGCAGGTTTATCCGCGAGATGCTCCGCGATGGCCCATGCGAGTGAGAGGCCGTCGAGGGTGGAGGTGCCGCGCCCGATCTCGTCGAGCACGATCAGCGATCGCTCGGTGGCGTGGTGCAGGATGTTGGCGGTCTCGATCATCTCGACCATGAAGGTCGACTGACCCTGATGGAGCGCATCGTCGGCGCCGACGCGCGCAAAGACGCGGTCGGTGAGCCCGATGGCGGCGCTGTCGGCGGGGACGAAGGAGCCGGCGTGCGCGAGCATGACCAGCAGCGCGACCTGCCGGATGAAGGTGCTCTTGCCGGCCATGTTGGGGCCGGTGATGAGCGCGAGGCGCGGCGCATGATCGGCGTTCTCTTCTGGGACGCCCAAGAGCGCATCGTTTGGCACGAAGCCGTCGTTTCCGATCAGTCTTTCATCGAGCACCGGGTGTCGGCCCTGCCTGATGTCGAGCGTCGCGTCATCGGTGATGGTCGGGCGGACCCACCGGCGCGACGCGGCCTTGTCTGCGAAGCAGCGCAGGACATCCAGTTGCGCGACGGTCTCGGCGAAGGACGCCAGTTCGCGAACGAGCGCCGCCGCGGCGTCGCAGAGCTCGAGAAAGATCGCCTGCTCGCGCTGGATCGCGCGCTCGCCCGCGGTGAGGACCTTCTCCTCGAACTCCTTGAGTTCGGGCGTGATGTAGCGCTCGGCGTTCTTGAGCGTCTGCTTGCGTGTGAACTCGGTCGGGGCGCGCCGGGCCTGCGCGGCGGGGAGTTCGAGGTAATAGCCGAACACCTTGTTGTAGCCGGATTTGAGACTGGGCAGGTCGTACTGCTCCACAATCTTCTGCTGATAGCGGGCGAGCCACCGGTGCGACTCGTTCTGGAGCTCGCGGGACTCATCGAGTTCGGCGTCGACGCCGTCGCGGACGAGGCCGCCCTCTCGGAGGTGCGCGGGCGGGTCGTCGACGCAGGTTGCCCCGATGCGATCGGCGAGGGGCTGGAGCGCGTCGCGGACGGACGCGAGAGCCGCGTGTTGCGGCGAGACCGCGGGCGCCCCCTGCAGCGCGTCCATGATCGCCCCGATCCGGGCGGTGCTCCGCCCGAGGGCGCCAAGATCGCGGGGCGTGGCGCGCCCGAGCGTGACTCGGGCGCTGATTCGCGCGACATCCTGCACGCCGTCGAGAGCCGCGGCCAGCGCGGACGCGGTCCGTCGGTCCTCCACGAACAGCGCCACCGCCCCGAGACGTGCGCCGATCGTGTCGATATCGGAGGACGGGCGCACAAGCCATTCGCGGAGAAGTCGCCGCCCCATCGCGGTCGCGGGCGCGTGCTTGCCCTTGAGGAAGACACCCAGAAGCGAGCCTTCGGGGTCGTTGCCCCGGACGGTCTTCTCGATTTCAAGGGCGCGGAGGGTGGCGGCGTCGAGGACGAGCGCATCGGTCGGCTCCTCGCGCTTCGGCGGCCGGAGGTGCGCGAGGGAGCGCTTGCGGAGCATCATCGCGTTGGCGCTGCCGGAACTGAATCCCTCGCTTGTCGCGGTATCGGAGAGATCGAGAGACTGCGTGTCGCGGAGGTAGCGGACGATCGCGCCCGCGGCGATGAGCGCGGGGTCGTCGTCGGCGATGCCGAAGCCCGCGAGCGTCGAGACATTGAACTGCTGCGTGAGGGACTCCATCGCCTCGGCGCGCCGGAAATGCCAACCGGGGCGTGCGACGCCCGAGATCGAGAGCGCCTCGAGCAGCCGCTTGATCCGCGGCGGGGGGCCCTCGATGCCCGCCTCGGCGTGGATCAGTTCGCTCACGCCGCGCCGCGCGAGTTCGTCGACGGCCTCCGCGGCGTGGACCGTGGCGAGATAGAACGCGCCCGTCGAGAGCTCGATCGTGGCGATCGCGCAGCGGGCCTCGGGCGCGTCGCCCGACTCGAGGAAGGCGATCGCGGCGAGCGTGGACGGTCGATCATCGGAAAGCAGCGCCTCGTCGACGAGGGTGCCGGGCGTGAGGACGCGGGTCACGGCCCGCTCGACGACGCCCTTGGCCTCGCGGGCGTCCTGAATCTGGTCACACACCGCGACGCGGTGCCCGGCGTCGATCATCTTGCGGAGGTAAGACTCGACGGAGTGGTAGGGGACCCCGGCCATGGGGACGCCCTCGGAGCGCTGCGTGAGGGTGATGCCAAGGACGCGATGGCAGAGCAGCGCGTCCTCATGGAACATCTCGTAGAAATCGCCCATGCGAAAGAACAGGACGCACCCCGGGTGACGTTCCTTGAAGACGCGATACTGGCGCATCGCGGGGGTTTCGCGTTTGTCGGGTGATGGGGGGGTGGGGGGCATTGACGGCTAGTCTAGAGTGTGACAAGAGCGCATCGGCGCAAGAAAAAGCCCGGCACGGGGCCGGGCGAAGTGGAGCGGATGAGGGTCGAACTCACAACCTCCTCGATGCGACCGAGGCGCTCTCCCAATTGAGCTACCGCCCCGAAGGGGCCTCTAACAATATCGGATTGGAGCCACATGGCAAGCCGGGCGAGGAAGTGGAGACTGGGGTGGGTCGGGGTCGCCTTGGGGGTGCTGATGGCAGCGTCGTGCAAACGGGCCGCGACGCCCGCGCCGGCGACGGGCCAGACGGGGCTCACGATCGTTGTCACGATTCCGCCCCTGATGTGGGCCGTCCAGGGTCTGGCGCCGGAGGACGCCGTCGTGGACCTCATCGTCCCGGCGGGTGCCTCCCCCCATGGGTTTGAGTTGACCCCCTCGCAGTCGGCGTTGATCGCGGGAGCGGACCTGGTGGTGATGGTTGGGCTGGGGATGGAGCCGCAAGTGGAGGCGGCGCTGGCGGCGCACGCCGGTGATCGTCGACGCATCGTCCGCTTCGAGGATGTGTTGCTTGATGACGAGCACCTGGACGCGCCCCACGATCACGACGACGGGCACGAGCATGTCCACGGCGGCGACCCGCACGCGTGGCTGGATCCCGTGCTGATGGGCCGGTTCGTGGAGATGCTGGGCGAAGAGATCCGGTCGGTTTCGGGCGAGGGCGGAAGACCCGGCGACATGTCGATTCGGGCCGGAGCGATGCAGGGCGAGTGCGCCGCCATCGACTCGGCGTACCGCGATGGGCTGGCACGGTGCGCCTCGAAGACCATCGTGGCCCAGCACAACGCCTACTCCTATTTGGCTCATCGGTACGGTCTCAGAGTCGAGTCGGTCATTCACGGCGCGGGGGGGGGACACGGGGGCGAGCCGTCGCCCGGCGAGATCGCGTCGGCGGTGCGCGCGATCAAGGACTCGGGCGTGCGCGCGGTCTTCGTGGAAAGGCAGTTGCAGGACGGCTCGGCGCGGCGAGTCGCCGAGGCCGCGGGCGTCGAAGTGCTCGTGCTCGATCCGCTGGGCGACGGCGACTGGCCCGAGATGATGCTGAAGAACCTCGGGGCGCTCGTAGAGGGTCTGGGCGGGGGCGGCGGGTAAACTCTGCGCATGGGTCAGGAGTCGGCATCAGACCGCGCTTGTGAGGTGACGCTCGAGGGCGTGTCGTTCTCGTATCCCGCGGCGAGTTCGGCGGCGGTGCGCGATGTGACGATGCGCGTCGAGCGGGGGGAAGTGCTCGCGATCGTCGGGCCGAACGGCGCGGGGAAATCGACGCTCATCAAACTTATCGCGGGTCTGCTCGGCCCGCGAGACGGCGTGATGCAGGGCGCGTTGAAGGTCGGGGGCATGTCGCCCGTCGAGGCGCGCCGCCAAGGATTGATCGGCTATGTGCCGCAGGTCTCGGAAGCGGAACGACGCTTCCCGTTGAGCGTTCGCCAGGCGGTGGAGTTGGGGGCGACGGCGCGGCATGTCGGGTGGGGGGGGTGGCGTGGTGTCGGGGCCGGTCAACGCGACTGGGCGGGGAAGTGTCTGGAGATGGTGGAAGCCGGCGCCTACGCGGACAAGCCGGTTGGCGCGATCTCGGGCGGACAGTTCAGGAGGATGCTCATCGCGCGGGCGCTGGCGGGCAGGCCGGGCTTGTTGGTGCTCGATGAGCCCGCCGCGGGCCTGGATGCGCCGGGGCAGCGGCGGCTCGGCGAAGTGATCAAATCGGTGCACGATGAACTGGGCGTGACGGTGCTCATGGTAAGCCACGACCTGCGCGCGATCGCGATGGGCGGCTCGAACTGCGACCGCGTCGCGTGCCTGCGCAAGACGCTCCACTTCCACGCCGCTCCGGAGGGATTGACGCCCGGCGTGTTGATCGAAGTGTTCCAGCACGATCTGGCGGACATCTTCGGCGATGTGCATGTCGAGGCGCACAAAGCGAGCGATTGCACGGACCCGGCGCACCACCACACGCACGCCAAGGATGGTGGATGCGGGGGGAGTGGGGGGCGTAGGGGGAGCGGGGGGCCGTGTGCGCACGATTGAATACTTGTTCGGCCCCGATGCGGAGGTGTACCGCGCACTGTTCCTGCCGGCGGTGCTCGTCGCGTGCGCGATCGCGGCCCTGAGTTCGACGCTGAGCGTGGTCGTTGTGCTCAAGCGGATGAGCTTCATCGGGCAGGGGGTGAGCCACGCGGCGTTCGGCGGCGTCGGATTGGCCGCAGTTCTGGGCGTCGGGATGGCGGGGAACTCGTGGGGCATGCTCGCGGTCGTGGCCGGATTCTGCGTGCTGGCGGCCATCGCAATCGCCCTATTGAGCGATCGTCGCGGCGAGCGTGAGGACACCGCAATCGCCGTGGTGCTGGTCGCGTCGATGGCGCTGGGGGCGCTGCTCCTGCATTCGGCGCGGCTCGGCTCGTCGGGTGCGCGCGTGCCGAGTTTCGAGGATGTGCTGTTCGGCTCGGTGCTCGCGGTGCGCTGGGGTGATGCGGTCGCGGCCTGGAGCGTGGCGGTCGTGGTGAGCGCCGTGTTGTGGATGTGGCGTCGCCCGGTGCTGATGTGGGCCTTCGACGAAGGCGCTGCGCCGGCCTTCGGGGTTCGCGCGACGGGCGTGCGGCTGTTGATGATGTCGATGCTCGCGGTCGCGATCGTGGTCTCGATGAAGCTCGCGGGCGTGGTGCTGGCCTCGGCGCTCCTGGTGATCCCGGGCGCTTCGGCGCTGCGGCTCAGCGCACGCCTCGCGCCGGTGTTCGTGTGGTCGGCGGTGCTGTCGATGGTGGGCGTAGCGGGGGGACTGGCGGCGAGTTTCGAGTTGGACACGCCGCCCGGCCCGACGATGGTGACGATGCTGGTGTTGATCTATGTGATGTGCGCGCTATGGTCGTTGATGCGCCGCCGCGCGGCGGCGTAGGAGGAGGTGTTCCGGCATGAAGGCAGAGACAATGCTTGCGGAGCTGAATCGCTTGCGCAAAGACCTCGACGAGGACCCGGGCGATATCGAGTGGCTGACACTCCACCATGTGTTCTGCTTCGTCTCGTACAAGATGGGGGATTTTCAGAAATATCTGGACGATCAGTCGGGGCGGGGGGCCTTCGAGGAGTTCGAGGATTAGGGGCAGGGCCCCGCCGGGGATGTGGGTTCCATC
>CALFMQ010000406.1 GCA_937879825.1 uncultured Phycisphaerales bacterium | reverse complement strand
TGGTCGAGCAGGCCCGCTCGCGCCAACTCCCCGAAGCGCGCTTCGAGATCGCCGACTTCGCGCTCGATGAGCAGTGCTTCCCGCGCCTCGCCAAGTCAGACCGCTACGACATCGCCGTCTTCTCCGGCTCGCTCAACACCTTCAAGGAAGACCACGCCCGCGCCGTCATCAAGCGCGCCTTCGACGCGTCCAATGAGAACGGGGGCGGCGTCATCTTCAACTTCCTCAGCGCCCGCCACGGCAAAAAGCACACGCCGGATCCCTCCCCCGCCCGCCGTTTCGACCCCGTCAAGATGACCGACTGGGCGCTCAAGCTCACCCCGCGCGTCCTCATGCGACAGGACTATATGGGCGGCCACGACGCAACCATCGTCATGTTCAAGGGATAAGGAGCATTCATTGGCACTAGGCCGACTCAAGAAGAGCAGACCTCAACCGTCCCCGGTCGAGTTGATAAAGACCGTGGCGCGGCTTGCGATGCCTGGTGAAGTGCAGGTTCAGTACATCGAGCAAACGGGAGTGTCGTTCGACGAACTCGGATTAGAGTTTGATGATCAACACACCTTAGTGGGGCAGTTTGTGCAGGCAGGGCACATTTCAGATGCCGATGCGAGTCTACTCCGTGAAATAGATTCGACTCTCCTGAGAATGAGTGGAGAACAAAACGCGGACTTGTGGACAGCGAAGGGCGTCCTGAGCGCTCATGAGTGGGAGGAGGTTCGTCAACTGGCTAGGCGATTCTTGACGAGAACACCATCGTGGATTCATACGATTCCGAATACGCGCTGAGTCGTGGAGCCACCCGAACTCCGCGCGTGGTGCCGGGACTGATCGCCCCACCCCGCCCTCCTACAATCCACCTCCGTCCCTCAGGAGGCCCACGCCGATGCAGCTATGGCAGCCGTCGCTCCCCGAGAAATACACCACCATGCCGGGCGACGAACTCGCAGCCGCCATCACCGCGCGCCGCAAGCAACTCGGCGACCGACTCATCATCCTCGGCCACCACTACCAGGTCGATGAGGTCATCCGCCACGCCGACTTCACCGGCGACTCCCTCAAACTCTCGCAGCTCGCCGCCGAGCAGGTCAACAAACAGAACGCCGAGTTCGTCGTTTTCTGCGGCGTTCACTTCATGGCCGAGAGCGCCGACCTCCTCACACCCGAGTCAGTCTCCGTCATCCTCCCCGACATGTCCGCCGGATGCTCCATGGCCGACATGGCCGACTACGAAGACGCCATCGACGCATGGGAACTCATCCACGAAACACTACACAAACAACACAAAGGTGAATGGAAGGGGCGGGTCATCCCCATCACTTATGTGAACTCCACCGCAGCCGTCAAAGCGTTCGTCGGCACCAACGGCGGCGCCTGCTGCACATCCTCCAACGCCAAGAAAGTCTTCGAGTGGGCATTGGCCGGAGGCACGATCCCCAAGGGCAAGAACGAGGACATCAAGATCCTCTTCCTCCCCGATCAGCACCTCGGGCGCAACACCGCCGCCTCCTTCGGCATCGATGTCGCCAATCACTCCTGCATCTACGACCCCCGCGCCACCCGCCGCGGCGAGGGCATCGGCGGTTCCACGGAGAAGCAGATCAACGACGCCAAAGTCATCCTCTGGGCCGGCCACTGCTCCGTGCACAAACTCTTCCGCCCCGAGCACTGCGACGAGATCCGCGCGCTCGACCCCGAGATGAAGATCCTCGTCCACCCCGAGTGCGCCAAAGAGGTCGTCGACAAGTCCGACCTCGCCGGCTCCACCGAGTTCATCATCAAAACGATCCGCGAAGCCAAGCCCGGCTCGAAGTGGGCCGTCGGCACCGAGGTCCACCTTGTAAATCGGCTGGCTCAAGAAGCGTCGGCAAGGGAAGGGAGAAATGGGGGGGGAGTCACGGTGCGAATACTCAGTTCATGTCAATGTCTGTGCACGACCATGTACCGGATCGACGAACCTCACCTGCTCTGGGTCCTGGACCACCTCGCCGCGGGCAAGGTCGTCAACAGGGTGCAGGTCCATCCCGACGCCCGCACCCCGGCCCTGGAAGCCCTCGATCGCATGCTCTCGCTGGTCGATGCACCCGCGCTGGTAGACTGAACCAATCGAAATCGTGACAGGTGGAACCGCACGGAGGATGAGCAATGGGCAAGGGGAACCGGGGTATCGGTCCGGACAGCAACGCCGGTGGTGGGAGTGGAGCAGGGGCTGACGGCGTCTCGCACTCCGAACGCGACGAACTCCTCACGAGCGACGGCACCAAGCCGCGCTCCCGCCGACGCAAACGCTTCAAGTGGCTCAAGCGATCCGCGCTGGCGCTGCTCCTGCTGGTCCTCCTCGTCGCCGCCGGCGGGTGGTTCTTCGGCCCCGCGCTCCTCTCCAAATACGCGCCGGGCATCATCGCCTCCCAGTCGCGCAAGCAGATCTTCGGCGCCGTCGAAGTCGATCGCGCCTCCTTCTCGTGGAACAACTCGCAGGACTTCAACTCGATCCGCCTCCTCGATCCCGACGGCAAGGTCGTCGCCGATCTCAACGCCTCCCTCGATAAGGGCCTCATCGCCCTGGCCCGCAACCAGACCAACCTCGGCACCATCAGTCTCGACGGCGAGATCAACATCGTCCGCATCCCCGTCTCATCGAGCGAGAGCACAACCAACCTCGCCAAGGCCATCGAGCCGCGGAAAAAGCCGTCTTCCTCCGGCGCACCTTCACCCGGGCAGCAGCAGGCCGCCAAGGCCACCGCGCGCACCGTCGCCGACATGATCGCCAGCGCCAATCTCACCGGCGTCAAGGTCACATACAAAGAGTCCGCAGCCGCGGAGCCCTTCATCGCCACCATCGACGGTGTCGCCTCCCTCGACCGCGGCTCCGTCAAGGTCGATCTCACCGGCGTCACCAACCTCCCCGACGCCAAGCCCGTCAAACTCACCGTCACCGGCAAGGACATCTTCGACGCCCTCGGCAACTTCCAACTCGCCAAGGCCGATGTCGACGCCGCCCTCGATGTCGCCGTGGGCGACGACGGCTTCCTCGACCTCATGCGCAAACTCCAGCCCGATCAGGACTGGGCCGCCGCCATCGCCGCCGCACCGAAACCCGCCGCCGCCGCCGAGGACGCCAAGGGCCTCCGCGCCGACCTCCGCTTCGTTGTCAAGGGCGGCAACATCTCCGTCAACCCCAGCACCCCCGCCTTCATCCGAGGCCGCCTCACCCCCGCCATCATCCGCGCCTACCTCGCGGAAAGCTCGGGCATCACCATCGACAACGCCGTCACCGGGACCATCGCCATCACGCAGCTCGATATCCCGCTCCCCGATTTCGCGGGTGCGGGGGGTGGGGGGGGCGGGGGGGGCGGGAAGTCGCTGATGCCCGATATGCGCAGCGCCTCCATCAAGGGCTACATCGAGACCACCCCCGCCGTCGGCACGATGACGCTCGCCGGCCAGACCGATGCGCTCCGCGTCAATCCCGTCAAGTCCACCTTCGGCACCGAGGACTTCACCAAGGGCCTCGGCCTGATCTTCTCGACATCGTGGGACCGCAACGGCGAGCCCGCCGGCACGCTCTCCGCCGACGTGCGCGCGATCGGCGTCCTCGACAACGACGGCGGCTGGAAACTCGGCGTCACCCAACCCAACGGGAAAAAGGGCGAAGCCGACGACATCCGCGCCGAGATCATCGCCAACGCGCTGCCCACCGCCATCGTGCAGTCGTTCATCTCCGATGCGCGCATCGCACTCGCCGACCTCGTCGGCCCCAAGGCCGACATCCAGGTCGTGTACGCGCTCGAGCCCAACGCCTCCGCATCCTCCGACAAGGGCCGCGGCGCGCTCATCACAGCCGTCGCCGCCGGCGACAACGCCAAGGTCGAGGCCAACGCGATTGTCCAGAGCGACCGCATCGCCTCCCGCGCCGGAGGCATCCGCGCCCAACTCAACAAGATCGCCCCGACCACGCAACAGTTCCTCGCAGGCAACGCGACCGTCACCGGCGCCGGCATGCTCCTGCTCGACATCCCCACCTTCGAACTCCCCCTCAAGGGCGGCTCCAAGTCCCAGATCGACTGGTCCCTCGCGTCGATCAACGCCGACCTCCACATGGGCGACATGTCGCTCACCATGCCCGATCAGGCATCACCCATCGAAGTGAGCGACCTGCACACGACCATCACCATGCAGCGCAGCGCCGCCGCGCGCATCGATCTCGATCACCAACTCCGATACAACAGCCAGGACTTCGGCCCCAAGGGCACCATCACTGTCAACAACCTCTTCGCCCAGAACCCCGCCGCGCGCACAATCGATATCGAGAACGCCACATTTACCGGCCAGATCACCGCCGAGTCCACGCCCACATCGCTCCTGGCGATGTTCATGGACGACGACACCGCCCAGATCGCCCGCGAAGCGCTCGGCGACAATGCGTCACTCACCGTCCGCGCCTCCGGCGCCTCGCCCTCGGCAAAGGGCGAACTCGCAACCGTAGAACTCGCCGCAGCGAGCGGCACAACGCTCACCACCAAGCTCGCCGCGGGCGACCAGCGGCTCACCATCGGCCCGACGACCAGCAAACTCGTCGTCACGCCCAACCTCTTCGATCGCGCCGAGCAGCAGTTCGAGATCACCCAACTCGTCTACGATGCGCTGGGCCGCACCGATGCGCCGAACCAGCGCCTCCGGCTCGGCTCCGTCTTCGCCGCCGACCTCTCCGCCCAGCCCATCTCCATCCTCACCGACGACAACTACCGACCCGTCTACAAGACCGACGCGCAGGGCAAGAACCAACTCCAGTTCCTCGGCACGCAACAGGCGATGATCACCGCCGCCAACGCCATCACCCTTTCGGGAATCCCCAACCCCGTCGCCGACGCGAGCGGGAATCCCGGCGCGCCGATGTCGCTCCAACTCCGCGAGCTCCGCGCCGCGATGTCGCAGCACGCCAACGCACCCGCCGACAACGAGAAATCGCTCCACGCCGCGATCTATGAGCCGTCCAACACCTCGCGCCCCATCGCGACCATCGACGCCGTCATCCGCGCCAACGAACTCCCCCTCGAAGCCCGCATCACCGACGCCGATGCGCCCGCCATCGAGCGACTCATCAACCGCCCCGGGCTCATCGAGGGCGCGCTGGGCTCGCCAATCTCAGCCACTTTCAACATCGAGCGCCCCCGCAGCAGATCCGAGGAGTACTACCTCGGTTCCATTACCGCCCCGCGGTTCACGAGCGGTCCGTTCCGCCTCGGACGAAACGCCGACAAGACCGCGATTACGCTCCTCGAGCCACTCAACCTCGCATGGAGCCCGACACGCTCGTGGCTCGACCAGAACGCGCTGGGCGAGGGCGACCCCGATGCGCGCGTCCGAGTCGATGGCGATGTCTCCCTCACCGCGCAGGTCAACCGGCTCATCATCGGCGCGCCCGGCAAACCCCTCGACCCCGCCGTCTTCGATGTCTCGGCCGTCGCGGAGATCCCCACGCTCACGCTCGTCACCCGCGAGGGCCAACGCGAGACCGTCAACAACCTCAAACTCGGCGTCAACAAGGGCGAGTCGCCCGGCGCACTCAACATCAAGCTCACCGCCGACGATGCCCGCCGCGTCCAGGCCGTGTACGCCGATCTCAACATCCGCGACATGCTCTCGCCCGAAGGCAAGGTCGACAAAGAGCGTGCGCGCGTGACCGGCGTCGTCAAGGGCGAGGTCCCCACCCTGCTCGTCGACACCATGATGGGCCAGAATGGGCTCCTCGTCGATACGCTCGGCCCCGACTCCAACGCCGAACTCACCCTCACAAATGTCTCCATGCGCGCCGACACCGGCTCGATCGCCGCCAACATGACCTCGAACTTCGCGGGCCTTGTCCTGGCCGGCGATATCCGCGACGGCGTGCTCTACGCGACCGGCTCGCCCAACGCGCGCATGAGCCAGATCAGCGACGCCGCGTCGCGCCGACTCTTCAGCTCGCTCTTCCCGTTCCTCAACCAGTTCGAGAAAACCGCCCAGGACAAGCCCGCCGTCCTCACAGCCACCGGGCTGCAGCTCCCGCTCGACGGCGACATGCGCAAACTCAACGGCACGCTCAATATCGACCTCGGCACCATCAAGTTCCAGACCGCACCCGCGCTCGCGCCCTTCCTCAAGGCCATCAAGGCGCGCGAAGCAGGAGAGATCGGCAAGAAGGTCCCACCCTTCACCGCGACCATCACCAACGGCGTGGTGCGCTACGAGGAGGTCGCGCTCCCCGTCGGCGAAATCTCGATGCGGACCTACGGCAAGGTCAACCTCGTCAAACGCAAGATCGAGGTCATCATCATGGTCCCCTTCGCGTCCGTGAGCGACGACCTCGCCGCAACCGTCGGGCGACTCCCCTTCGTGGGCGATATCGCGGTGGTCCCCCTCAAAGTCGTCGGCGACCTCGACAGCCCGCGCGTCGAGTTCGATCCCGAACTCCTCGTCAAGAACGCGCTCGAGAAGAACCCCATCTCGTCCATTCTCGATCAGCTCGGCGGCGCCAACGACGACAAGAAAGACGACAAGAAGAAGAACAACAAGCCCAACAACTGACCCCGCCCATCAGTCGCCCGCGCGTCAGTCGCTCTTCTTCTCGCCCTTGTCGCCATCCTCCGACACCGGTGGCTTGTTCGACCGCGTGGTCCGCACGCGCCCGCCCATCGCCCGGGGCGGCAGTTTCGTCGGCACCACACCGCCCGGGAAGCGCGGATCATTCTCCGCCTTCGCCCTCG
>CALFMQ010000405.1 GCA_937879825.1 uncultured Phycisphaerales bacterium | reverse complement strand
CGGCTTCGACGCCCACCCCATCGACCACCCCGCCGGGAGCAGGTCCCCGTCCCCCGCCCCGCCGCGCCCAGCCCGCCGCGACAGCGCCGCCGCCGACCATTCCCCCGCGCCCTCCCCCATCCACGCCAGCACCGACTCCCCGCGCCCCTCATCCCCGCCACCCACCCCGTTCGCGCGCACAGGCCCGCCCGCCGGAGTCATCACCCACAGCGCCGCCGTCACGACCGCGACCAGCGCCAGCCCAATCGCGCCTTGCGCCCGCTGACGCCCCGCGCGCACCCGCAACACCTCATCCAGAAACGCCTCACTCGCCCGCGTGTCACCGCGCGCCTCAGCACCCCATGAATCAAGCCGCCGCTCCATCAAACGCTCATCGTCCAGCATGCGCCACCTCCCGTTCCGCACCGAGCCGCTCGCCCAGAATCGCCATCGCGCGCCGATGCCGCGCCGCCACCGTATTCGCGTTCACGCCGATCGCCTCGGCGATCTGCCCGTAGGTCATCCCCGCGACATGCCGCAGCACAACCACCTCCCGCAATCTCCTGGCCAGCCCGTCCACCGCGCGCGACACCTCATCATCGCGCCCGCCATCGCGCACCTCGTTCCGCGCCGCCGCGATCCGCTCGACTCTCGCCCCCTCACGCCGCCGCGCCCGCACCATCATCAGCGCCTCCCGACGCACCACCATCACCATCCACGCCCGCGGGTCTCGCACGCGCCGAATCTCGCCCATCGGCGTCCGCAGCACCCTGCAAAACGCGCCCTGCACCGCGTCCTCCGCCAGCCCACCATCCCGAAGAATCGCCCGCGCATACCGCATCAGCACCGGCGCCAGGTGCGCATAGAGCAGGCGTGCCGACCGGTCATCGCCGCGTCGGCACGCCCTGAACCATCGCACAACCCGGGCGTCGCGCTCTTCCATCGTCAATCCGCGAGTCTCGCGCGGATGCCCGCCAGCCGGTCCACCGACTTCACCCACTGCGGATGAATCCGTTCCATCGCCGGCGCCATCAGCTTCGCGAAGAACCCATACTGCCCGTCGCCCGCCGCCTTCGTGAGCGTCGCGAGCCGTTCCTCGGCCTTGTCAGAGTCCCACACCGCCAGCGCGTGGTCGTAGAAGAGCGAGTACTTGTCCAGATCGCCCTTGATGTCCTTGCTGTTGCGGAAGATCTCCACCATCTGCCGCTCATCGGGCGACAACTCCAGCAACTCCTCCGCCGTCATCGCCTCCAGATCGCGCCGCGCCTCGCCCCCCTGATCAACAACATTCGTGCGCATCCACGCCACCATCACATCGCGCTCCGTCGCCAGACTCAGCGTGATCCCGTACGGGTCCCTCGCGTCGAACGCCGCCAGCGCCGCATCGATCCGCGCCCGCGACGCCGCGTCGAGCAAACCCTCATCGAGCAGCCGCTCCACCGTCTGCGTCGTCGCCTCAAAGGTCGCCGCCGTCACAAGACTGTTGATCAGCATCGAACCGTCAGCCATGTGCCGCTCCATCCGGTACGCGGCCACAAGGTCATCCACCGCCCGCTCCGTGTCCCCCGTGTTCGCGTGCAACCGCGCATCAAGCGTCAACAAGTGCACGCTCGTCCGCATCGGCCGCAAATGCGTCAGCAGCGCATACGGCCCCTTGTCGAAGTCCACGCCGAAGTCGCACTCGGGCATCGCCGCCGCCTCGCGCAGGAGCCCGATCGCCTGCTGCTTGTCCTCAATGAACCGCACCAACTCCGGCGTCGTGACAAACTCCTCAGCGCTCTCATATCCCCACGCCGTCTCGCCCAGCCGAGTGTCGTCCGCCTCCGTAATCAGCGACCACGCCCGCCAGTACCGCAGCGCCGCATTCACCTTCGAGTCCACACCCATCGCGCCGGTCGCCACGCTCAGCACCGCCGCCGCCATGCACAACCCCGCCCGCAACTTGCCGCCCATAAGTCCGCCCATCACACGCTCCTTGTCCAATGCCTGGTCGCGACGCCCATCCCCGGATGGCGGGCGTTCCCAACAGGTCGATGCCGCCCCCGCCCCCGTTTGTGACGGAACTCCCCGACATCCGCAAGAATCCCCGCCCCAGATCGGTTGAAATAGCCACATCCAACCCAGCGGAGACCCGCTCCATGCCACAACCCCGTTCCCTCGCGGGCGACGACGACCGCTTCCGCGGCCTCCCCCCCCCCCCCCCCCCCCAAACCCCCCCCCCCATCACCCCCCACACGCCCCCCCCAACCCCGGCCCCCGCGGTTTTTTTCACCCCAAAAACCCGCCCCACCCGGC
>CALFMQ010000404.1 GCA_937879825.1 uncultured Phycisphaerales bacterium | reverse complement strand
TCGCGGTCTTTTCGGGGGCGTTCGGGTTCATGATTCTGTTCGTGGGCGCGGTGATTCTCGCGACGCCGCGCCGCATTCCCGCGGGGTGCTGCATCATCTGCAGATACGACCTGACGGGCGCGCCGACTTCGATCTGCCCGGAGTGCGGTTCGGTCGAGTCGGCGCGTTAGAGGGCACGCACCGTTTCGCGCTCGGCGTTCCTCGCCGCCAGCCGCCCGGCGCGCTCGTTCACGAACACAACGACAGCCAGGCCGATGACGAAGAATCCGGTGAGTGTCCACAGGGCGGCGGTGGTGCCGATGCCCGCCTTGATCTCGCCGAAGGTGAGCACGCCGATCGCGCCCGCGAGTTTGAAGGTGAGCCCCCACAGGCCGAAGAACTCGGCGCTGCGGTGTTTGGGTGTGAACGCGCCGACGAGGGCGCGGGTGGCGGTTCCGATGCCGCCAAGACCGAATCCGAGCCCGTTGCCGATGAGCCAGAACATCCATTCGGGCGACCACCCCCCCCGTGACCGCGACATGGAGAGCCATGCCAGCGCGGTGCAACTGACGATCCACACGAGCAGATATGCGATGACGGTTCGCTTGGCGCCGAGGCGTCCCGTGAACGCGGCGGTGGCGATCGCGGCGACGGCGCCGGTCGCGGAGATCTGCAGCACGAACAGCACGAGCTTGGACTGCTTGAAGCCGAACTCTTCGGCGAGGATGGATGCGAACGCGATGACCGTCTGCACGCCGAACGCGTAGATGAGAAATCCCGCGAGGAAGAGCACGAGTTGCCTGTACCGCGTGGCGTGGGAGAGGGTCTCCTTGAGGCGCCCGAAGCTCTGCGTCCAGATGCTGCCGGTGGGCGGCGAGGCGGGCTTGCGGTCATCGCGGAGCAGCCGGATCGCGGGGATCATGCCGAAGAGGAACCACAGCCCCGCGATGACGAACATCGGGCGCCACTGCGCCTCGCTCTTCCATCCGAAGATCGCGAAGATCACGGCGGTGAGCACGAGGAGCGTGACCGCGCCGGAGTAGCCCATCGCCCAGCCCAGCGCGCTGATGCGCCCCATCGACTTGCGCGTGGAAAGGTCGGGCAGGAATGACGCCAGGAAGTTCTCGCCCAGTTGGAAGCCGATGTTGGCGATCGCGAAGGCGGCCACGGCGAGCCATGCATCGCCCGGGCCGGCCAGCGCGAGCACACAGGTCAGCGCGGCGCAGAGGAGGCCGCTCCCGATGAGCACCTCCTTGCGCAGCCCGCGGGCGTCGCTGAGCGCGCCGATCAGGGGAGAGATCAGCACCACCAGGAAGAGACTCCCCCCCTGAGCCCGCGCCCACACCGCGTCGCCGGCGGCGAGCAGGGCAGGGTCCGAAGATCCCTGCGCGATGACGATCTTCTTGAGATAGATCGGGAACAAGAGTGTGATAATCAGCAGCGTGAACGACTGATTGGCGAGGTCGTACATCCCCCATGCCCAGACCTCCTTCGGGTTGGGCAGGCCGGCAAACGGGTTCAATCGGCTGAGTTTCATGCGGATGGGTCCGCGAATGGTAACGAGCTGTCTCGAATCGCCCGATTCTGGATACCATGCTCGATGTGCTCAGACGCAAGTCCAAGGACTCAGGCGACGCATCGCCCGCGGACCGAACGGCGCCGCTGGACGCCGCCGTGTCGGCTTCGGTGTCTCCCGAGTTGCTGGCGCGTCACGTGGTGCAGCGCGGCCTGTGCACGCAGGACGAGGTTGACCGCGTCAACTCGCCCAACCTCTACGCGGCCAACCAGTTGGGCGACAAGCTGATCCGGGCGTCCTACCTGACCCGCACGCAGCTGGAGCGGGCGCTGGCCGATCTGTCGGCGTACTCCGTGCTGCCGACGCTCCCGGGATTCGAGATGCTCGAGATGGTCGGGCGCGGGGCGGCGGCCACGGTGTACAAGGCGCGTCAGTTGTCGCTCGACCGCGTGGTGGCGGTGAAGATCATCGCCGAGGATGTGGTGACGGACTCGAACTTCATGAGCCGGCTCATGGAAGAGGGTCGTGCCACGGCCCGGCTCTCGCATCCGCATATCGTGCAGGCGTTCGATGTCGGGCATGTGGGGCGGTTCAACTTCCTGGTGATGGAACTCGTTGAGGGCACCACCCTCGGCGACATCATCAAGGAGCGCAAGGTCATCCCCGAGGATGAGGCGCTGGACATCATCATCCATGTCGCCGAGGCGCTGGGGCACGCGCACGAGCAGGGGTTCGTGCACCGCGATGTGAAGCCTGCGAACATCCTCATCACCAAGATGGGCGTTCCCAAACTGGCCGACCTCGGGCTGGCGCGAGCGTTCCGCGACTACGAGCGGGCGCTCGCCGAGAAGGGGCGCGCCCGCGGCACCCCCAACTACATGTCGCCGGAGCAGGTCCGGGGCTCGGTGAACATCGGGCCGCAGGCCGACATCTACGCGCTGGGCGCGACCTTCTATCACATGATCACGGGCGAGGTTCCCTTCTACGCGCCCGACTCGCCGACGGTGATGCGGATGCACCTCGAGATGGAACTTGTCCCGCCGTGCAAGAAGCGTGACGACATATCCGAGGGCGTGTCGGAGGTCATCGAGAAGATGATGGCCAAGGACCGCAAGGGCCGGTACCAGTCGTGCGCCGAGTTGCTGGTCGAGCTCCGCGCCTGGCAGGGCGTGGCCAAACTCCGGCGCGGCGAGCGATCCCGCTGAGGCGTACCATGTCCCCCGCATGGCGGACGCGCTCCCACAACTCAAGCCGCTCATCATTTCCGCGCCCTTCGGGAACTATGTTCAGCCCGACGGGTGCACGGCCACGCTCGGCACGTTCACCGCGGCGCGCCGCCCGGGTCGGGTGTGGCGCGTCATCCGGACGGTCCGCTACTACCCGCGCCTCCGCGCGTGGGTGAACAAGATCGGGCTGCGCAATCCGGGGATCGACTGGCTCGTCGAGAAGGTGCGCGCGGGCAAGATTGATGTGTCGGACAAGATCGTGTCCGTGCACGGCTTCGCGCCCGAGGACTGGTGGGCGCTCATCGAGAAGAGCGCAGTGCTGAAGCCGCTGGCGATCGAGTTGAACATTTCGTGCCCGAACGTCGGAGAACTGAACTGGCCGGGCGATCTATTTGCTCGCGCGGTGGCAACAGGTGTTTCCGCGATCGTCAAACTCCCGCCGGTGAACTACGAACTGGCATTCGATGACGCGATGAGCGCCGGCGTGCGGACCTTCCACTGCTGCAACACGCTGCCGGTTGCGGCGGGGAAGGGGGGGGGCGGCGTCTCGGGCAAGCCGCTCATGCCGGTGGCGCTGCAGTGCATCCGCGACCTGCGGGAGCGTGCGGGCGGCACGCCGATCACGATCATCGGGGGGGGCGGCATCACGACGCCGGGCGACATCGATGCCTACCGGGACGCCGGCGCGGACCTCTTCGCGATCGGGACCAAGGTGATGAACCCGAAATACCTCTGGTCGCACCGGGGCATCGGGATGCTGATCGAGCGGGCGTCGCTCGCGGCGGAATCGATGCGTCACAACGCCCAATGACGAGTCATGTAGAGTCGGGGGGCCATTACAGGAGAACCCCCACGATGAAGACACACAGAGTCCCCGCCGCACTTCTGACCGCCGCCGCCCTCGCCGTGCTCCCCGCGTGCGTGGTCGGGTCGAGCAACAAGGTCTCGACCAAGGGGCGGCCCATCTCCGAGAACACGCTCGAGGTGCTGGAGCCCGGGGCGACGAGCGAGCAGCAACTGGTCGATCTGCTCGGCGAGCCGACGCGCAAGATGGAGAACGACGACTCGAGCACGGTGTATGTGTACGAGTACGAACGCAAGAAGTCCGGGAGCGGGTATATCCTGTTCGCGTTCGGCGGGTCGAGCGAGTCGGTCGAGCAGCGGACGGTGTACGTGAAGGTGCGAAACGGCTTGATCGAGCGCTACTGGGTGGACGGGGCGTAAGGCGAACGCTTACGCCGACCCCCGCTCGCGCTTCTTGGCCTTGTGGTGCGCCTTGGGCGTCACATGGAAGGTCGCCTGGCACTTGCCGACGCGCTTCTCGCGCTTCATCGGCTTGGTGATCGACTGGAAGATGTCGAGGTCCACGGTAATGTTGAACTCGCCGCCGTCGGCCTTGAGTTGCTTGACATCCTCCACGGGCGTGACGCGGTAGGTCGCGGGCCCGAGGCACGGCCGGAGGAACTTGTAGGAGAGTTCCTTGCAGACCACGGTGTAGTCGGAGCCGACCTCGGCGAAGAGGTACATGCCGCCGGCGACCTCGGAGTTGGCCAGCAGCGCTGCGCCGGCCATGGCATTGTACCAGTTCTTGTTGACGCGCTTGAAAGGGAGGACGGCGGTGAAGGTGTTGCCGTCGACGCGCTTCATGCGGATGCCCGACTGGAAGGCGTAGGGGAGCCAGATCATCGAGCAGACGCGGTGCCAGAAGTTGTTGCGTGTGGAGAGGCGGGAGATCCACGCCTCCATGCGCTCAAAGAGCGTCTTCTTGCGTTTGCTCCGCGGCCCCTTGCCGTCGCCACCGTGGGAGGTGTCGTCCGCGTCGTGGGAACCCATGGGCGCATCGACCACTTCGGGCGGTGCCGCTTCGATCGGCCCATTCGAGAACGCCGACATGTCGCCCGCTGCAACCCGACTCACTCGATGGGGTCTCCTTCCGTGCCGGGGATCATAGGTCAGGATGACGCCCGCCCGGGGGCGAACCCGCGATCTTTCGCTCTATAAGTCGCTTTCGCTGAGGATGTGTTCGCCGGGGCGATCGGGGTCCACGCTCGTTGTGAAGACAGGGTGACCGTGCTCGTGGTCGAGGACGAGTTTCCAACTCTTTTCCGACGCTGATCGGAGCAACTTGGCGCGTTCCTGCTGGCTCGTCCACGCCTCGACATCGTACGCCATGCACGCCGAGGGTCGGGAGTGCCACTTTGTCGGCATCACATCGGGAACGAACACGATCTGGCCCTGCCTCCCGCCGTCGATCCGCACCGCCTGCTGGCCCCAGGTGTGACCCGGCACGGGCCAGACATGCACGCCGGGGAGCACCTCGTCCTCGCCATCGACGAGCGTGACGCGCTCCGCCACTTCGGGGGTGAGGTGGTCCTTGAGGTAGGTCTTGTGCATTGTGGAGCGGTTGGCGATCGCGTCCTCCCATTCGCGCCGCTGCACGATGATCTCGGCGTTGGGGAAGGTCAGCGTCGGGCCGTCCGCGGCGTGGCGCGTGAGCCCGCCGGCGTGATCGAAGTGCAGGTGCGTCACGATCACCGCGTCGACATCCTTGGGGTCGCAGTCCGCCTCATGGAGCGCATCGTGGATCGCGCGGTCCTCCATCGCGTAGATGGAGCGTTCCTTCTCGCC
Source organism: uncultured Phycisphaerales bacterium (assembly GCA_937879825.1). Taxonomy (GTDB): domain Bacteria; phylum Planctomycetota; class Phycisphaerae; order Phycisphaerales; family UBA1924; genus JACKHC01. Next base: position 2,096 of record CALFMQ010000404.1, on the reverse strand, counting down.
GAACTTGTCGCCGATGCCGACCTCGACGACGACGAGGCGTCCGTCGCGCTCGAGGAGCAGCGAGTTGGTCTGGAGGGGCATGCGGTTCGCCTCGTCCGGCGTGCACCACTTCTTCCAGACGGGGCTGGGGATGATGCCGAACATGCACCCGGCGTCGAGTTTGAACGCCCCCGCGCGCAGAAGTGTGACATTCCAAGCCATCGGAATCGGGCTCCTTCCCGACTTTGCGCTTCGCCCCATCCGGGGGCCTCTGGCAAAAGGGGGCATAGCGTAGCCGATCGGGTCGATACACTCTCCCCATGGCGACGGAACGCTGGATATCCCCCCAAACCCGCACCCCCGAGGAGGAGGCCCTGGCCTTCTCCCTCCGTCCGGCCCGGCTCGATGAGTATGTGGGCCAGTCCGACCTCGTCGAACGCCTGCGGATCGCCATCCACGCCGCCCGTGAGCGGGGGGAGGCCCTCGACCACCTGCTGCTCCACGGCCCGCCCGGCCTTGGCAAGACGACCCTCGCCCATGTCATCGCCACGGAGATGGGCTCGGCCGTCCACACCACCTCCGGGCCCGCCCTGACCCGAGGGACCGACCTCGTGGGGGCGCTGACCAAACTCAAGCCCAACGATGTGCTGTTCATCGACGAGATCCACCGCCTGCCGGTGGCGGTCGAGGAGTTCATCTACCCCGCGATGGAGGATCGGCGGATCGATGTGGCCGTGGACTCGGGGATGAATGCCCGGACGGTGACGATCAAACTCCAGCCCTTCACGCTCATCGGGGCGACGACCCGCGCCGGGCTGCTCAGCGCGCCGCTCCGCTCCCGCTTCGGCCTGACGCACCACCTCAAGTATTACCCGGCGGCGGACCTGTTCGACATCCTCTCGCGCAGCGCGCGGTTGCTGACGATCACGAGCGACGAAGACTCGCTCAACGCGATCGCTTCGCGTTCGCGCGGCACGCCGCGGATTGCGAATCGCCTGCTCCGGCGCGTGCGCGACTACGCGCAGGTGCGCGCGGGCGGCGCGCTCAATGACACGACGGTGCGCGAGGCGCTGGCGCTGGAGGGCGTGGACGAACTGGGCCTGGACGAACTGGATCGCGCGTACCTGCGCGTGATCGCGACGACCTACCGCGGCGGGCCTGTGGGTCTGGAAGCGGTGGCCGCGACGATGGGCGAGGACTCGGGCACGCTCGAGGATGTGGTGGAGCCCTACCTGCTGCAGATCGGGTTCCTGGCGCGCACGCGGCGTGGCCGGCAGTTGACGGCGGACGCCGCGGACTTCATGGGTGTGGAGTGCGCGGGGGCGAGCGAAACGGCCCTGTTTGATAGCGAATAACGAGCCCGACGGGAGCGTCGTTCTCAACGAGTTTCGATGAGTCATCCGATTAAGGCTCTATGCGCAACTTGAGACTGCTGGTATTTGCGACCGTAGGATTACTTGTCACTCGACCTGCGTTCTCGGGCGCACCAGACTACGACTTGAACTGGGCAGTCATCGGCGATCCCGGAAACCGCGATACCGTCGAGGGTGAGGTACCGGTACTTCCGGGCACGACGACGCCGAGCATCGGTGGTGTGAATTATGAATATCGGCTGGCGACAACCGAGGTCAAACTGGCACAGTATGTCGAGTTCGTGCAGGCATATTTTCCGGTTTATGTAGCGAATACGGGAAACGGCATCGGCTTCATCGATTTTACTGGCGAAGGGATTTACGCAAGTTCTTCTATCGGCGTCGGTATTCGCGCCGGGTACTCCGCGAATCGTGCCGCAGATATGAGCTGGGAGTATGCAGCGCGATATGTCAACTGGCTGCACAATGGCAAGGCAAACGGAGCGTGGGCCTTTGAGACAGGTGTCTACGACACCGGCACATTTACGCAGAACGCTGACGGGACCTGGAACCATCAGGCAACGCATGCACCCGATGCCAGATTCTGGATTCCAACCGGAGATGAGTGGACCAAGGCCGCGTACTGGGATCCGAATAAGAACGGCCCCGGTCAGGGCGGGTATTGGCAGTTTCAGAACAGTTCGGATGTTGAACCGATCCCGGGGGCATTGCCAAACGATGGAGGGGAACGCAACGCGGGAGAGT
>CALFMQ010000403.1 GCA_937879825.1 uncultured Phycisphaerales bacterium | reverse complement strand
CTACGTCATTTTCTGGGCCATCTGCTTCGCGGTCGGACTCGGACTGATCGGCGCGTTCTGGAAACTGGGCTGGCTCAGGAAGGGCACGCGGTAAGCGTCAGCCGGACGCGCCCTCGACGTACGCCTTGAGCGCCGCGAGATCCTTTGCCAGCGCCTTCCGCATCATCCCCGCGCCCATGATCTTCATCATGGTCCGCGCAAAGAACCCGCCGCCCGCGACCGTGCCGTCGAGCGTCAGGCGCGTGCCGCCATTCTCCGGCGCAACATCCTGCGCGAAGTGATACGACACGCCACAATCGATCGCAGCGAGGTCAATCCGCCTGCCCGCCTCGACGCTCACGACGTCAAACTCGACCGTGTGCTCCTTGCCGAACATCTTCCGCGTCTCTCGAATCTTCGAGCCCGCCTCGAGCGGCCCGGGCGGCTCCACCACCATCGCCGTCAGCCCCGGCATCCAGTCCCGGGCGCATTCGGGGCTCCGCATGACCTCAAAGACGCGGCCCGGCTCGGCATCGATCCACTCACTCACGCACAGCTTGGTCATCGCGTGCTCCTGGCAGGTACGGCCGATAAGCCCGGCGCCCGCACAAAACATCCAACTCCCCCCTTCGGGCACCCGTCGGGATGGACGCGGGCCGCCGAACTCCCGATTCAGAATACAGGGGCTTCTCAGGGAAGACCCCGATTTCTCGCCAATCGGAGTCGAAGAATCATGGACACGCGTCAATACATCGCCCTGGGCCTCTTGGGCGCATCCGCCCTTGTGGCCGTCCTCGTTGTGGCCAACAAGCCCGCCCCCAGGCCCGCCAACGCGGGCAACCAGAACAACAACAAGGTCATCAACGACAAACTCCCGGGCGCACTGCCCCTCACCGCCGTCATCCGCGACTTCAAAGCAGCGGAAGAGTCCTCCGGACACCCCGACTTCGAGGCGTTCACGGGCACGACCCGGGTGGGCCTCGTCGCCGACCGTCTCGACGAAGAGGGCAAGCCCGTCCTCGCAAGTCGATTCGGCAAGCAGATCGTCAAGGAGTACACCGACTCCCGGGGAAATCCGATCATGCCCGCGATGTTCGACACTTCCCGCGGCGACAAGGCCGGTGAACTCCGCGAGATGAGTGACGTCCGCATCACCTCCGAGGAGTCATTCAATCAGTGGTACCGCAACGTGCCCGGCGTCAACTCGTCCAAAGCCGTGACGCTCGTGCTCAAGCGGGTCGGCAACACCACGCGCTACGTGTTCGACTCCGCCACAGACGCCCAGTGGGTGCCGCACGGCGGGTTCTTCCCCATCAACAACAACCTCTTCGGCAACTACAAGAACACCGGCAAGAACTACCACTTCACCACAGAGCTCGCGACCAGGTTCGTCTATAACCGCGGCGCCGGCGACACCTTCAAGTTCACCGGCGACGACGATGTCTGGGTCTTCATCGATGGCCGCCTCGTCATCGACCTCGGGTCACTCCACTCCAAGAAGGAGCAGACCATCGAACTCGACCGCCTCGACTGGCTCGTGAGCGGAAAGATCTACGAGCTCCAGATTTTCCACGCCGAACGCCACACCACCGAGTCCAACTTCCGCATCGAGACGACGCTCCAGCTCCGCAAGGCGCAGCTGCCCAACACCGTCAATCCCTACGACTAAAGCGGCCCCCGGCAACCCCGCACCGAACCCCCGCTCCCCCGGCTTCCCGGGGGAGCCTTCATTCCCGGTCATCCCAGCACGAACGATTTGTCGGCGAACAGCTTCTCCATCTTCGCCACCACATCCGGCGCCTCATCCAGCCGCGTCGCGTACGCGATGAGCATCTCGATCAGCCCGTGGTAGTCCTCCACGCCGATGTACTCCCGCCCGCACCGCGCGTGCGCCACCGCCGCCTCATCGCCCCGCTCGACAAGGTCCAGGTCCGCCATGTTGTGATAGTTGCCCAGAGGCAGGCACACGCAGGTCGCCTCGTACCCATACGCCTGGAACGCCGTCGCCTCGCACGCCCCCCCCGGCATCAGCCGCCGCTGCCACTTGTATTCACCGCCCGCCTCCTTCGCCCCCTTCGCCAGCGTCTCGCACACCGCGCACACCGCTGCCGTCAGCGCGGGGCTGAAGGTGCTCATCCGATCGCCCACCCGCACGATCGGCCCGCCACCGATGGGCGACTCCGCGTAACTCCGCGAGTTCTCCAATGCCAGCACCTTCGCGCCGGGCATCATCGTCCTGTCCCGGCACGCCGCGATCGCACCGATGAACCCGATCTCCTCCGCTCGCGTGAACAGCAGCCGCACATGCCCAGTTCCCTCAATCCCGCGGATCACTTCCATCGCAGCCAGCGCCGCCGCCAACGCCGCCAGATCATCACACGCGGGTGTGTGCGCGATCCCGTCCACGATCTCCGCATCGGGCAGCGCCCACACGCCGATGTCGCCGATCCCAACCTCGCCCCCGTCCTCCAGCCGCACCACGCACCTCCGGTACGGCTCCCGCTGCTCCGTCGACTCCACCCGCCCCCGCACCGCCCCGCCCCCCGACGGGTGAATCACGATCGGCGCATCCCTGAAGTACGCATCACGCACGCCCCCCCGAAAGCCCATCTCCACGCGCCCATCGTTCAGGATCCTCTCGACGACGAACGCCGGATGGTCGAGGTGCGCCGTGATGTACAGCGGCCGTGTGCCGCTCCCCATCACCGCAGCCCGCTCCACCACAAGATTCCCCGAACCGTCGCACGAAAGCCGCAGATCATCGCGCCCGCCGACCCACTCCCGAATCCACGCGATCACCCGATCCTCGCGCCCCGCCGCAGTGGGGATCGAGGTCAGTTCCAGCAGCCACTTCTCCGCCGTCGCCCGATTGTGTTTTACATTCGTCATTCGCAAAGCGTATCGACTCCGCACCCTCCCCCGATCCCCATCGGGGGAGGTGGCACGCGCAGCGTGACGGAGGGGGTCTTCATGAACTTCCGCCACGGGCTCGTCACTGGATGCCTGGATGACTCGATGCCTCGGTGCCTTCCTCGTACCATGCCCGCGTGTTCTCACCCATCGAAGACATCCTCAAAGACATCCGCGCCGGCAAGATGGTCATCCTCGTCGACGACGAAGGCCGCGAGAACGAAGGCGACCTCGTCCTCGCCGCCGAAGCCGCCACACCCGAGATCATCAACCACATGATCCGCTTCGCCGGCGGCTACCCGTGCCTCTCCCTCACCAGCGCCGATTGCGACCGCCTCCACCTACACCCCCAAGCCCCCGACAACACCTCCGTCCGCGGCACACCATTCACCGTCTCCATCGATGGCCACCCCAAACACGGCGTCGGCACCGGCGTCTCCGCGCCCGACCGCGCCAAAACCATCGCTCTGGCGATCAACCCCGCCACCGGACCCGCCGACTTCGTCAAACCGGGCCACATCAACCCGCTCCGCTCGCGCGACGGCGGCGTGCTCGTCCGACTCGGCCAGACCGAAGGCGCCGTCGATCTCGCACGACTTGCCGGGTGCTACCCCGCAGCCGTCATCATCGAACTCGTCCGCGAGGACGGCGAGATGGCCCGCCGCCCCGACATCGAGAAGATGAGCGCCGAGCACGGCATCAAAGTCTGCACCATCGACCAGATCATCGCCTACCGCCTCCAGCGCGAGACGCTCATCCGCCGCGTCCCGCCCGTCGCCGGCACCGAAATCAACACCGAACTCGGAACATTCAACCTCATCGCCTACGAGAGCGTTGTCGATCCGCTCCCGCATCTGGCGCTGACAGTCGGGGATGTCGGCCGCCTCGGCCCCACCGGCCAACCTGTGGATAACCCGACACCAACGCTCTGCAGAGTCCACCGGCGCAACCTGCTGGGCGACATCTTCGCCGAGACATCCTCAACGCCGCTCGGCCCCTCCTGCAAGGCACTCCACGCGTCCATGAAGGCCATTCAGGAGGCCGGGAGAGGGGCCGTGATCTACCTGCGCCCCGAAGGAATCGGCGACGAACTCCACAACCGACTCACCGCGCTCCGCCGCGGCTTCGCGCCGCTCGACGATGCGCCCGACCTCAAATCCGCATCAGGAATCGGCGCGTCCGCGCTCCCGATGCACGACCGGGAATACGGCATCGGAAGCCAGATCGTGCGCGATCTGGGCATCTCCAAACTCCGACTCCTCACCACGCACGCGCGCGATCTTCCCAGTTTGGATGCCTTCGGACTTGAGATTGTTGAGCAGGTTGGGCTACAGTTGGCCGATAAGACATAAACGCCGCCGGCGTCGACGAACCGAGGAGACCCGCTCCGAGTCCCCTCACCAAACGCTCGACACGCACACGGACGAGCACCCGGCAGCGATTACCACAAAGGCCCCGATCACTCGGGGCCTTTCTCGTTTTGCTCAATGCGGCGGAACACCTTCGCCTCTTCGTCGAACGCGTAGGACTCATCGTGAAGTAGCCACCACGCATCGGCTAGCTCGCCCGCGAACTTCCGTTGCTGCTCAGTCATGTCCGACAGCTCAGGTAGCGGGATATCTTCGAGTATCCACCGCAACGCCGACTCGTAGTCTTTCGATCCGCGGGCAAACTGGTCGATCAATTCTGACACGATCGCTCGTCGCCACTGCTGCTCCGTGCCCTCGGGCGGCGGACCGGCCGCAGACTCGAACAGGAACTCCTCACGGATAATCGTGTCGGCTTCCGCACTCAGATC
>CALFMQ010000402.1 GCA_937879825.1 uncultured Phycisphaerales bacterium | reverse complement strand
CCGACACCCACGCACGCCGCAGCACACACCAGCAACGAGAACCGACGAGCCGAACGCTCCATGATGGCGCCTCCCAAAAGCGGTGAATTGTCCGAATCCAAAGATACCCGTGGCAGCGGGGCCGACCTAGCGCGAATCATGAGATTGGCGGGCTGGGCAAGAATCCCGCGTCAACGGCCGCCGTTGGGCGCCTCGGGCAATGGCCACTCGATCACGACGAGCGAGGGCATCGGCGGGTACTTCAGATCGAGCCGCAGCCCGTGGAAGTCTTCGGCGCGCCAACCGCTCGCTCTCAGCACGCTCTCGAGCACCTCGCCGTGCCGCGGGAATACGGGGTCGTCGATCGCGTTCTGTTGTGCGTTGATGGGCCGCAGCGGTTCCTCGATCGGCACCGCGTATGCCCCCTCGCGCATCCACGGCGGCGTCCACGTCGCAGGATCACCCAGCAGCGGATAGATGCACTTCGTCGCGTTCTCGATGTAGGGCAGGTCCTTGTGCACCAGCAGGTCGAGCACCATCCGCTCCGATGGAATCAGCATGTGGCTCGACAGCCGCCCGACATGGTCCGACGCCGTGCGATACCGCGGCGCGACACCCCGGAACCTCGTGCCCATCGCGCAGTCGAAGACGCCGGTGTTGCCGACCGGTCCCTGGTCGAACTCATAGATGTAGTTGCTCCGCGCCTTTCGGATGAGAATCTCGGGCATGTTCGCCGAGCAAAAGCGGCGCAGCAGGCGCGTGCCGTCGCAATCGGGAAAGTCGCCGTCGGCATCGGCGCGGTCGTCGAGCAACGGGATGGGCTCGCCCGCATCGTCCTCCGCCTTGACCACGAACATCGGCCACGTGACGCCCGAGCGCAGGCGACGGATCTCGACATACACACCGAACACGGTGATATCGAGCCGCGAAGTATCGTGCGTGTTGGGCGCGAGAATCGTTGTCGAGAACCGCATCCCGGTTTGGATGCCCCACAACCCCGAGTTGCCCTGGAACGCCAGACGCCGGCTCAGTTCCAGCCGGTCCGAGTTCCACCCGGCGCTCATCGAGTCGAGCATCAGGTCGAGCGTCGCTCGGTCACCGGCGTGCTCCTCCACGAACGAGTCGAACGCGTCACGCGCCGATCGCGCCCGCTGCGTGAGGTCCGGGCTCGCGCCCTCATGCGTGAACGCGTCCAGGAGCAGCGCAAACCCCGACGGGCCGGGGATGTGCGGCACGCCGACCGCGGGGCTCGGCGCCCCGATCAGCCGGCTCGCCTTCCACGCCAGATTCTTGTTGATCCCGCACCGACGCGAAAAGTCCTGCGGCTTGTCCGGATCGGCACCGATCGCCGCAAAGAGCGCGAGTAGGGAATCCCTGAGCGTCCCGTACGCACGGCCCAGCTCGCCCTCAAATGAAACCAACTCGGGTTTGGTGTTTGAATGCCTTGTCACGCGTCGGCCATATTGAGGGACGACGGCTCGCCGGGCAATACCCCGAACGGGCGAATCCGGGGTCAGATCGCCGAATTCACAATGATGGCGGCCCGGCGGACGCCCAGGACCTGTCAGCGCCCCGCCACCGTTCCACCCCCCTGCCTCGGCCGATAATACCTGTTATGTCAAACTGGATCGTGCCGGAATCGCCCGGGACGCGATCAGGGGGCGATCTCTATCGGTCCGTGCGGGCGCGGCCTCTCTCAGGACGGCTCGCCCGGCATCGACTGATGGCGGACGACATCGCCGTCCAACGCAAAGAGAATCTCCTCCGCGATGTTCGCGGCCAGATCGCCGATCCGCTCGATCGCGCGGATCGCCACCAGCGCGTGGATGTAGGCGATCGCGTTGTCAGAGTCCGACGCGGACTGGCGGGCCGCCCACGCGAAGAGCTCGCGGTTCCGCTCATCGACATACTTGTCGGCGGAACGCACGCGGTCAGCCAGGGACCGGTCGTTGTCGGCGAACGCCTTGATGACATCCGACACCATCCGCCGGACCGCGCTGCACATCGCGTTGGCATCATCGGGGTAATCGACGGCGGGGACCTTGGCGAGTTTGATCGTGCGCTTGGCGACGGAACGGGCCAGGTCGGCCATGCGCTCGAGCGTGGTGTTGATGCGCATCACCGCGAGGATCACCCACAGGTCACGCGCCACCGGCTGCTGGAGCGCCAGGAGCTTCACGCACTCGGACTCGATACTCAG
>CALFMQ010000401.1 GCA_937879825.1 uncultured Phycisphaerales bacterium | reverse complement strand
AAGCGATCGCCAGCGGGAAGTTCCAGGGTGAGATCACCACCGCAACGCCCCGCGGCTGGTACCAGGTCTCATCCAACTCCCCGATGAACTTGCCCAGCCGATGCCGCCCGAACAACTGCGACGAACACCGCGCGTAATACTCGAGAAAGTCGATCGCCTCCGTCACATCCGCGTCCGCGTTCCGCCAGTCCTTGCCGTTCTCCTTGATGATCACGCCCGACAACTCATCCCGCCGCTGCCGCATGATTTCCGCGGCCCGCGTCAGCACCGCCGCACGCTTGTACGGGTCCTCATCACGCCACTTCGGGCAACACGCCTCCGCCCGCCCCACCATCGCCAGCGCCTGCTCCACCGTCGTGTCGTTCTTCACGCCCGGCACACGCGCCCTCCCGATCGCGTCCGCAAACCGCTCCCGCACCGGCTTCTGCGAGAAGTCACGCATCGGATCGGTCGCGAACGCCTTCCCGTCGCCCACCTTCGGGTCCGACGGCGACAACGAATGCCGCTCCGCCGCGAGCGTGTAAAGATCGGGCTTCGCATCCGCCGACGAGTCGTGCGGCGACTGCAACAACACACCCGCATCCGCATCATCGAGGAACCCCGCCTTGAGCCACGACTCGTTCGAGGTGTTCTCCAGAAGCCGCCGAACGAGGTACGCCATCCCCGGAATCATCTCGCCCACCGGCACATACTCGCGCACCCGCAGGTCCATGTCCTCCGCCGCCGCCTTCAACTGATCCGCCATACCGTGCAGCATCTGCAACTCAATGGCGTTCCGCGGCAGGTTCCGCCGCTCCAACCCTTCCAGCGCCGCCGCGATCGACCGCGCGTTGTGCGAACCCAGCGCCAACTTCACGCCCCCCTGCCCCTCCTTCGTCGGCATCGCATCCAGGAAGATCTCCGTCATCCGCTCGAAGCACGCATCCGTCCGCCGCTTCGTGTTCCACACCGGGCACGCCCACCCCTGCTGCTCCGCATGAATCGTCTCGTAATCCCAGTACGCGCCCTTCACCAGACGCACGCTCACCACCCGTCCCGTCCGCTTCGCCCACTCACAAATCCGCCGCGCATCCGCATCGCCCGACTTCAGGTACGCCTGCATCGCGATGCCCGCCCGGAAGTCGATCTTCTCACAACAACGCATGAACAACTCAAGCGTCAAGTCCTTCAGCGCGAACTGCTCCATATCGAAGTTGACGAACACCCCCCGCTCCTTCGCCGCCTCCAGAATCGGCACGATCCGCGTCATCAAGTCCCCGATCGATCCCTCTGTGTCGATCGGATCGCACTTGGCGCTCAGCGACGACACCTTGATCGACACATTCACCCGCGGCACAACCCCGAGGTGATCCCGCTCGAGCCGCTCATTCGCCGGCCAGTCCTTCACCGAGGGCGGCAGGTTCGCAACCAGATCCAGATACTTGTCGCGATACGCGTCCGCCTCCGCGTCCGACACGCACGCCTCGCCGAGCAGGTCCACGCTGAACGCGATCCCGTCGTTCCATAACTTCCGCAAGCCCGGCAGCGCCGACTTCGCGTCCTCGCCCGCGATGAACTTCTTCGCCATCCCCTCGATCTGCGAAGTCACCGTCTTGGTCATCATCCCCTTGGCCACGCCACCCGCCGACACGAGCGACCCGAACCCCGTCGGCAGCTTCACCCCCGGCTGCGACAGGTAGTCCACCAGAATCTCGTGCACCAGATCCGGGTCATGCCGAATCACCGGGAAGCAGTCCACGAACCGGAACAACTGCACCTTGAACTGGTGATCCTTCATCGCCCAGTCCATCAGCTTGTCCGACCAGAACGCGCGGCTCAGCAGCCCCGACTTGTGCTTCCGCGCGCGCTCCAGCAGCTCCGAACCCAACTCGAATATCCGCGCCTCCCGCTGCCCCGGAGGCGCAGACGCCGACGGCGCGGTCGGATGGGGGACACCGGGCTGAACAACAACGCGCTTCTGCGAGCGACGGGTAAACAAAGCCATGGCAGTTTCCGTTTCGGGCGTGAGCCGGGGACGCAATCGGACCGATGCACCCACCGATTGTAGGGCAACGGGCCGACACGCCCGACCGGGCTACAGTGAGTGCGTGACCACCGCGAAACCCAAGGTCCTGCTCGCCATGTCCGGCGGCGTCGACTCATCCGTCGCCGCAGCACTCCTCCTGCGCGCCGGCTACGAAGTGGTCGGCGTCTTCATGCGCCTCGGCTCACCGGGCGAGACCATCGACCAACTCACGCCGGGCGACTCGGGGGCGGGGGGGGCGGGGGGAACGGGGGGGGCGGGGGGAGGAACCTGCGACCCCGCGAAAGTCAAGATCGGTCACCAGGGCTGCTGCTCCATCAACGACGCCGACGACGCCCGACAAGTCGCCGCGGCCCTCGACATTCCCTTCTATGTCGTCAACTTCAAAAAGGACTTCAACCGCATCATCGACTACTTCGTCGACGAGTACGCCGCGGGCAGAACCCCCAACCCCTGCGTCCGATGCAACGACTGGCTCAAGTTCGGCAAACTCCACGACTACGCCAAACAGATCAACGCCGACTTCGTCGCCTCGGGCCACTACGCCCGCGCCGAAGGCGGCCGCCTCATGCGAGGACTCGACACCGACAAGGACCAGTCCTACGTCCTCTTCGGCGTCCCACGCGAACAACTCTCGCGCATGCTCCTCCCCATCGGCGCCTACAAGAAGTCCGCCGTCCGCGACATGGCCCGCGAACTCGGCCTGCCCGTTTTCGACAAGCCCGACTCCCAGGAAATCTGCTTCGTCCCCGACAACAACTACGCCGGCCTCGTCGAACGCCGCCGCCCCGACACCGTCCGCCCCGGCGTCATCGAAGACGAACACGGCAACGAGATCGGCACCCACACCGGGCACCACAACTTCACCATCGGCCAGCGCCGCGGCATCGGCGTCGCCCTCGGCTACCCCATCTATGTCGTCAACAAGGACCCCGCCACCAACCGCGTCACCGTCGCCACCGAACATGCGCTCTATTGCAACCAATGCGTCGTGAGCGAAGCCAACTGGCTGATCGAATCCCCTCCCTTTGGGAGGGGTAGGGGAGGGCAACTCGATTCATGCGAGTCGTCCGGGCGAGCCCCTCGCGCGAGCGAGGGGATGTCTTCCATCCCCGTCCTCGTCCAGTACCGCGCCCACGGCGAAGTCGTCCCCGCCACACTCCGACCACTCGACGACGCGACAACCCCGACCCCATCCGGGCGCACCGGACGCTTCCACATCTCCTTCGATGCACCCCAGCGCGCCGTCGCGCCGGGCCAGGCCCTCGTCGTCTACGACGCCAATGAACCTGAAGCCGTCCTCGCCGGCGGGTGGATCGAGTCGGTCGCCTAGCACGCAATCAGTTCATCTCCGCGATCCCCCGCAGCGCATGCGATGTGCGCCTGATCTCGCCCGCCAACCCCTCGAAGAACCCGCGATGCCGCCGCGACACCGCCTCCAGCGAATACAGACGCGACGCCAGATCGATCAACCCCGATTGCAACTCCGCGGCACCCATCAATCTCGGGTGGAAGTTCACATCGAATAGCGTGCACTTGTTCCACGCGCCCGGCTCGATGATCCGCCCTTCCGCCAGCAATCGCCCGTACAGCGGCGTGCCGGGGAACGGCGTCAACACGGTGATCTGCACATCGTACAAACCCGTGCGCTCAACAAAGTCCTCCACCGCACCAAACACCGAGGCGTCATCCCCGTCCAGCCCGAGAATGAAACACCCGTTCACCGTGATCCCGTGCGACTGAATCGTCCGCACCGCGCGCTCGTACTTCGACAACTGACGCAGCTTCCAGTTCGCGCGCGTCTCCACACCATCCAGCCCCTCCCGCCGCGGGCTCTCCAATCCGAGCAGCAGCTGCCGACACCCCGCCCGCCGCATCGCCGCGAGCAACCCCGGATCATCCGCCACAGAGACATCCGCCTCCGTGAACCACACCACATGCTCCCGCTCCAGCGCCGCCAAGAGGTCGCGCGTATGCGCCCGATTCACGAAACTGTTGTCGTCGGCGAACTCGATGAACGGGCGGCTCCAGTGCTCCTTGATCGCCCGGATCTCGCCGATCACCCGCTCCACCGGCTTCAACTTGTACCGCTTCGTCAGCAGAATCGAACTCGCACAAAACTCGCACTTGTGCGGGCAACCGCGCGAGGTCTGCACCGTCAGCCGGTTATACTTCGAGATATCCAACAGGTCATACCGCGGCACCGGCGACGCACAAAGATCAAACTCCTCCCCATCACCGGCCCGGTACACGCGCCGAAGCCGCCCCGCCGCCGCGTCCGCCACCAGCCGCGCCCACACCGGCTCCGCCTCGCCGATCACCACGCTCGTCGCGTGCGCCAGCGCCTCATCCGGCAGCGCCGTCACATGCAACCCCCCCATCACCACCGGGACCCCGCGCGCCGCAAACCGATCCGCCAGGCGGTACGCATCCAGCGACTGCGCGCTGAATGTCGAGATCGCCACGAGATCCGCCTCGACACCGAGCGTCCCGGGCTCGTCCAGATCGAGGACCTCGTGATACGACACCTCGTGCTCCGGGGGAGTCAGCGCCGCCAGCGTGAGCAGCGACAGACTCGGGAGCGACGCGATCACCTTCCCCCGCTCCACCACGCCCGGAAAGCTCAGCCCCGCGCGCATCACCTCCGGGTTGTCCGCCCGGACACCCGACATCGCGATCAATGCAATCCTCATGACGCCAACCCTCCCACCACCGTCGCGCCGCAACCAACCGCCGTCGCAAGCACCGGCACAACGAAGATGTTCTTCAGCCGGGGCCGCAATGCCACCAACCCGCAGCACAGCGGCATCGTCACCGCGCCCACTCCCAGCGCCACCGACGCGATCAACCACACGCCATCCAGCCCCGCGCCGACACCCATCGCCGTCAGCGCGAAG
>CALFMQ010000400.1 GCA_937879825.1 uncultured Phycisphaerales bacterium | reverse complement strand
CCAGATAGCCATTGTCCGCGACGGTCAGCGCGATGCCGAAGGCGTCGGTCAGGACGGTCGCCGGTTTAAGATGCGCACTCGTGCCAAAGGCCAGGTCGACCAGCGCGGGCGTCTCGCCCTGGTAATGCGTGTAGAGCCGCCAACGCATCTCGCGGCAGTCATCAAAGACGAGATCGAACGCGCCCGCCTCCAGACGCTCGACCGGCAGGTCGTCGACTCTCTCGCCCACCTCGACGATCTCATCCGCACGCGAAACTGGACCGAGGCCTACGCCGAGGCCGCCCGAATCCAACGCCTCTTCCCCGAGTCCCACCGCGTCGACGGCCTCCGCGAGCGCGTCGATGAGTCACGCCAGCGCTACCGCAAAGACCTCGAACGACAGTTCCTCGTCGCCGCCCAACGCGAGCAACTCGACGAGGCCATGTCGCTCCTCAAGGAACTCGATCAGTACCTCACGCCCGCCGAGGCCGCCCCGCTCGAAGAAGTCGCACGGGGCGTCGTCGTCAAGTCCCGCGAGAATCTGGGCGTGCGCTTCAAACTCATGGTGCAGGATCACCAGTGGCCCGAAGCGCTCGAAGCCGGCGAACGAATCGTCGCCGAGTTCCCAAACACGCGCATGGCCGATGAAGTGCGCGAACTCCTCCCCGCCATCCGCGAGAAGAGCGCCGCGATCAAGTCGTGATCAGGAGCCCGCCGGCTCCGATTTCGCGCCCTTGCCCGAGTCGGATCGCCACAGTTTCACCGTCAGAATCGCGATCCCGATCAGCAGCAGCGCATCGGCGACATTGCTCACATAGGGCCACACCTCGCGCCCCCCGAGCAGCCCGAAGGGAAACTTCACGCCCGGCAGCGGATGGATGAAGTCGCGCACGCACCCCAGCATGATCCGGTCATACAGATTCCCCACGCCGCCCGAGATCACCATCGCCAGCGCAAAGTGCGTCCACCGCTCGTTGGCGCGCGTCCACCGGAAGAACGCGACCACCGCGATCACGAGAATGACGGAGGTAAACCCGATGAACATCCACCGACGCCCCTGCCCCGTCCCGAACACCGCGCCCGCGTTCAACACGAGCCGCAGATCGAGCACACCCGGAATCGCGTGCACCGCCTTGTGCTCGGGAACGAGTGTCATGATCCTCGAAGGATCGTCCGCGAGCACCCGCAGCACCGCGCCACGGTTCACGACAAACGGCTGATCGTCGATGTACCGGAACGCGCCCCATTTCGTCGCAAGGTCCGCCACCAGCCCCAGCGCGATCATCGCCACAAAGAGCGCGATCACCCGCGGACAACGACCCGCTCGTTTGGCCTGATCATTCGTCAAATCACGGCTCCGCCCCGCACCGCCCGGAGCGTGTTCGCTCACTGCGCATTCCCCGGACGATAGAACCGCCCGGAGCTCTCCCGGTCACGCGCCGCCTCGATCGAATACTTCGCCCAAGGCGTCTCGCGAAGCCGCTCGATCCGGATCGGCTTGCCGAGCTCGACGCAGATGCCGTAGGTCCCGTTCTCGATCCGCTCCAGCGCCGCGTCGATCTCGCGCAAAAGATCGCGCTGCGACGCGGCCAGATCGAGCGAGAGCGATTGCTCCGAAACATCGGAACCCTGATCCGCCATGTGCTGCGGCAGGTGGCTCAAAGACCCCGACCCGCCGCCCATGAGCGCCTCCAGCTCCATGCTCGAAACATCGCCCACGAGCTGGGCGCGCTTGAGAAGCAGGATCTCCTTGAACTCCGCGAGCTGCTTCGCGTTGAGCGGCGACTTGGTCACCTTGCGGAACTTCTTCGCCGAAAGGTCCTCCGTGTCGCCCGATGACTTCACCGAAGGCAGCCCCGCCAGCGACGCGAGTTTCGCGGCCGCCGCACGCATCTCCGTCAGCGAACTGTCCTGCTTGAATCCGCGGAACCTCGGCGCCGCCTGTTCATTCCCGCCGGCCGCCTCGGCCTTCGCCGCCGCCTTGGAAGCATCGCCCTTGGCCTTCGACGACTTCGAGGAAGACTTCTTCTTCGGTGCCGGCTTGGCCGCCTCGGACTTGTCACCCGTGGGCTTCGCCAGCTTCTTCGCGCCCGCATCGGCCTCGACGGGAGCGACCGCCGCCTTGCCCGACTTCTTCTTGGTCGTCTCGGCCATCTTGCTCGTCTTCGTGTCCGGTTCCGCCTTCGCGGCGGGCGCCTTGGATCCGCCCGACTTCTTCGACGGCTTCCCCGCGCTCTTCGACGCGGCCTTGGCCGGCTTGGCGGAGGCCTTCTTGGCCGTCTTCGATTTCGAAGCCGCCGCCCCGCTCGCCTTCTTGGTGGTCTTCTTGGTGCTCGACTTTTTGCCCGCCGCCTTGGCGCGCGACGACGCCTTCTTGGAGGACTTGGCGGGAGTCGATGACGACGCGGTGGAGGCCTTCCTGGGCACGAGTTTCCCTTGCCGGAAGCGCTAACCTGTTGACAGTGCCCGATTTACGAAGACCGGGCCCGATGGAAAGCCCGGTAGTTTACAAATGCCGATAATCATCGTCAATCGTTCGGGGTGTCCCCCGAGCCGTCCCGCGCCGGCTTCAGAGTCTCGTACTCGCCCAACTTGCGGAATCGCTCGTACCGCCGCCCGGGCAGCAGCGTCGGCTTGACGCGCTCCAGTTCGATCAACTGGTCGGTGATCCACTTCTCGATATTCCGCGCCGCGTGCGACGGGTCCCGGTGCGCGCCCCCAACCGGCTCCTTGATGATCTCATCAACGATGCCCAAACGCTTGTTGTCCTTGGCCGTCAGGTTCAACGCCGTCGCGGCCAGGTTGTTCGTCTCCGCGTTGGCTTCCTTCCACAGAATCGCGGCGCAACCCTCGGGCGAGATCACCGAGTACCACGCGTGCTCCAGCATCGCCACGCGATCCGCCACCGCAATCCCGAGCGCCCCACCAGAACCCCCCTCCCCCACCACGATCGAAACGATCGGAGTCTCGATGCGGCTCATCTCCAGGAGATTCACCGCGATCGCCTCCGCCTGGCCGCGCTGCTCCGCGCCGATACCGGGGAACGCGCCGGGCGTGTCCACAAAGGTCACAATCGGCAGGCCGAACTTCTCGGCCATCTTCATTTTGAGCAGCGCCTTGCGGTACCCCTCCGGATGCGCGCACCCGAAATGGCACGCCAACTTCTCGTTGGTGTCCCGCCCCTTGTGGTGCCCGATCAGCATGCACTTGATCGCCCCGACGCGCCCGAACCCTGTCACGATCGCCGGGTCATCCGAGAACCGACGGTCGCCGTGCAGCTCGCAGAAATCCTTGCACAGCAACTTGATGTAATCGCGGAACTGCGGGCGCTTCGGGTGCCGCGCCACCCGCACCGTCTCCCAAGGCGTCAGTCCCGCGTAGATCTTCTTGAGCAGCGTCTGGTGGCTCTTGCGCAGCCGCGCGACCTCCTTGCGAAAGCCGGCGTCCTTGTCATCGCCCTCGGCCTCGAGCGCCTCGATCTGGGCCTCGATCTCGACGAGTGGCTTCTCAAACTCAAGCGTGTAGGGAATCGCCATAATGGCCCTTGCGTGGTTCTGTCTTAGTCAGGAGCCGCAGGACGAGTGTATCCGGTGCGTACAGGGAGGCGGACTTGGCATCAGACCGCATGATCGTGATCGGGGGCGGCAACATGGCGCGAGCCATCCTCACCCGCGCCCTCGATCAGGGCCACATCGCACCCGGCTCCCTGACCGTCGTCGAACCCGATGCCGAGAAACGCGCGTTCTTCGAATCTCTTGGTGCCAAAGGACTTGCGTCCGTCGACGCGATCCGAGATCGCCTGACACCGGATGTTGCGCTGATGCTCGCCATCAAGCCGCAGGTGCTCCCCCAGGTCGAGAAATCGCTCGCCGAGTCGCGGTTTTCCGGGCTGGTGATCTCGATTCTCGCGGGAACGACCTCGGACCGGGTCCGGTCGGCCATCGGCGGCGGGTGCCGCGTGGTGCGGGTGATGCCCAACACGCCGGCGCAGATCGGGATGGGTGTCTCGGCGATCAGCGTCGGCGCGGGGGCCGGGGAGCGTGATTACCTCGTTGCAAAGGCGATTTTCGAGGGTGTCGGGGATGTCGTCCCGGTGGATGAGCCGCTCATGGACGCGGTGACCGCCGTGAGCGGCTCGGGCCCGGCGTATGTGTTCCTATTAGCGCAAGCGATGATCGAGGGGGCGGTGGGCGTGGGGCTCGACCCCGCCACGGCGCGGCGCCTCGTATTGGGGACGATCCGCGGCGGCGCGGAAATGCTTGTCAACACGGAAGATACGCCGGAAGAACTGCGCCGGGCGGTGACGAGCCCGAAGGGGACCACCGAGGCGGCGATCGGCGTGATGGAGGAGGCGGGGCTGCGCGAGATTGTGGCGCGGGGCGTGCGCGCAGCGAGGGACCGGGGGCTTCAACTGGGTCGAAGTTGAGCGAAGTTCGTTGAAGAACATCGGAGTTTGGTGCGTAGAAGTGCATGCGGCGAACACTAAAGATCAGTTACTGGTAGGTAATACGGGGCCATGTGCGCACGGGCGTGGAAAGGACGGGTCATGAGGCGGGCGATTTCGGGTTGGATGACGGTTCTTTGTGCGCTCGCGGCGATGCTCGGACCGGTGCGTTCTTCGTGCGCGCAGTGGGACGGGTATGAGCCGCAGTTCTCCTCGGCGCAACTGGAGGACGCGATCAAAGCGCTCGAACTCGATCTTGAGCAGCGGGACATCGCTCGTTCGTTGCACGAGGGGTACATGAGCGATCACACGCGGGCCGTGGAGCAGATGAAGGCGTACATGGAGGAGATCCAGCGGATCGCCGAGGCCACGCAGAACTGGGAGATCTGGCAGGAGACATCTGAGGTCTGGGTCGATTTCCAGCAGTACACGCGGAAGATTCGCGACAACATGACGACGGATCTGAAGATGGTTCTGCGCGAGGACCAGATGGCGCGGTGGGATCGTCTTGAGCGGAAGTTCCGGCGGGATCAGGAGATCAACCAGAACTACTACCTCGGCTTTATCAGCGGCGCGAAAGTGGACCTTGTGAGTGTGCTGGCGACCGCGGAGGTGCCGCAGGAAGTGCTGGGCTCGATCGACAACGAGGTGAACACCTACGAGATCGAGCTGGACCGCATGCTTGTCGATACGCGCGAGTTCATCGACGAATGGGAGAAGAAGGCGCGTGACGGGTTCGACTTCGAGCAGAACATGGAAGAGATGACGAAGGTGTACGGGCGCGGGATGGAACTGGTGGGCGGGATCCGTGACCTGAACAAGCGGCACGCCGACAAGATCCAGACGCTGCTGCCGGAGGACATCCGCGGCGGGTTCCGGGCGGCCTTCAACGAGCAGGCGTATCCGGACATCTATAAGACGAACAAGGTTTCGGTCGCGCTCGAGCGGTCTCTGGGTTTGGAGGACCTGCGCGACGACCAGCGGGAGCGGCTCGGCCTCATCAAGGAGCAGTACGAGCGGGAGCTTTCCAAGGCGAATGAGCGTTGGGCGGAGGCGAAGGTGCGCTACGAGAGCGAGCGGACGATTCTCTCCTGGCAGAGCGGCGACGAGGAGCCGGACTGGTTGACGGCGGCGCGGGAGCTGCGGGAGCGGCTCGATGAGCGGACGATGGAGAAGATCGAGAGCGTGCTGACCGGCGAGCAGGTGGAGCGGTTGCCGGGGCGTGGGAAGCAGACGGTGGAGCGGCCGGTATTCGGATCGTGATCGGGTAGTGTGTGTGCAATAACGGTGCGGGGGGGAGCGTTTGGCGGAGGGTGCTCTTCGGCTTGCGTCGAGGGGCTTTGGTGAATCCGAGGAAGCGAAGTAAGGAAACAGCCATGTTGATGAGTCGTGTGTCCGGTCTTGTGGTGGCGGTTGTGCTCGCGGTTTCGATGCTCGCGACGAACGCTCATGCCCAGATGTTCCGCGCGGGGATGCGCGGGGCGATGGAGGCCGACTTTACGAGCAAGGGTCTCGAGGAAGCGGCGGAGATTCTGCGGCTGGACGACGACCAGAAGATGATCGCGGAGGAACTCCTCAAGGGGTACCTCGTTGAGTGGGAGGAGCTGCGTGGCCGGATGAACCAGGTGATGGAGGGCGCGCGGCAGGAGTTCCGCGAGACCCAGGATCCCTCGGTGTGGCAGGACATCCAGGAGGTCATGGGCAAGTTCGATGACGAGAAGAAGGCGATGACCGATCGGTTCGTCGGCGATCTGAAGCTCACGCTGACCGAAGAGCAGCTGGATCGCTGGCCGACGCTCGAGCGTCAGCGCCGGCGCGCGGGGACGATGCAGAACAACCCCATGAGTCTGAGCGGCGAGGGTGTTGACGTGATCGCTCTGGTGAAGGAGATGGAGTTCGCGCCCGAGGTGATGGAGGGCGTGGCGCCGATTCTCGAACGGTACGAGGTCGAAGTGGATCGCGCCCTGATCGAGCGCAACGAGATTCAGGAGAAGGGGATGGGGCGTGCGATGGAGCTCTGGCAGAACCAGGACTTCGACACGATGGAGAAGATTTTCAACGAGGCGCGGGACGCGGGGGTGAAAGTGCGCGATGCGAACCGTCGTGCCGCGAAGCAGATCACGAGCGTTCTGCCCGAGGAACAGGCGGCGCTGTTCGAGCAGAAGTTCAAGGAGGCGAGTTTCCCGCAGGTGTACCGCCGGTCGTTCGCGGTGCGTGCGTTCGAGACGGCCAATGACATGGCGGACCTGACCACTGATCAGCGGGAGCAGATCGGGCAGATGCGGAGCCAGCTGGACCGCGAACTGGCGACGCTCAATGACAAGATGGCCGCGTCGATCGAGAAGGACGAGATGGAGCGTTCGATCCAGGGGATGATGGGCATGGGTCGTCGTGGTCCGGGCGGTGACAACGCGGCGCGGCAGGAGCGGCGTGACTATGAGACCAAGATGGTCGAGCGTCTCAAGAGCGTGCTGACGCCCGAGCAGCAGGCGTTGCTTCCGGAGCCGGAGCAGCAGCGTGACTGGCGTCGGAACTTCGGCGGCGACGGCGAGGATGGCGGGGATCGCCCGCGTCGTCGTCGGGGCGGCGAGCAGCAGGACGGGGTCTGAGTTGCGGATGACGCCGAAATCGCCGATCCGCGACGGGGTTGCGTGCTCGGCGCGTCCGGAGGAGATGGCGTGCCTGTTCCCGAGGTGCCGCGCGATGGTGTCGCGCCGGGGACGGGCCTGACATCTGACTGACTCTGACTCGGAGGACCGACCCATGCGACTGGCGATGCAACGACTGATGACCCGTGGACGGACGCACCTGATGGCGCTGGCATTGAGCGGCGCGGCGGTTCTGGCGGCCGGCGCCCCGGCGGGCGCACAGATGATCATGGGCGGGCCCTCGCGGGCGCCGATCTCCACCAAAGAATTCGAGCGGTTTGTGAGCGTGCTGCATCTGGACGAGGGTCAGATGGAGATCGCGCGGTCGTTGTTTGAGTCGATGCTCTCGGAGTACGAGGACATCCGTCGGGCGGAGCAGGAGCACTCCGACATGCTCCGTGAGGAGTTTGAGGAGACTCGTGACCCGGCGGTGTTCGAGGACATGATGCCGATTCAGGAGCGTTCGCGCAAGCAGACGAAGGAACTGGAGTCGCGGTTCATGGAGGACCTGCGTCTGGTCATCACGGATGATCAGGCGGGTAACTGGGACCGGCTCGAGCGGATGCGTCGCCGGGACAAGTCGCTTTCGAACCCGATGGGTGTGAGCGGCGCGGGCGTTGACCTGATTCAGATCGTGGACGACATGGACCTGGCCGAGTCGTCGATGCATGAGATGTCGCCGGTGCTGGAGCGGTACGAGCTGGACCTTGATCGGGCGCTGGTTGATCGGAACCGCCTGAGCGAGGAGCAGGAGCGGAAGTTCCGCGAGTCGCACCGGCCGGGCGAGGGCGGGATGGCGTTTGATATCGAGGAGTTCCAGGCGTCGGCTGCGGCGATGCGCGAGACGGAGTTGAAGCTGCGGGAGGTGAACCAGCGGTTCGCAGCGCAGCTGGGCGGGATGATGGACGA
>CALFMQ010000399.1 GCA_937879825.1 uncultured Phycisphaerales bacterium | reverse complement strand
GATCGGGGGAGGATGCGATCTTTTCGCGGCGTGAGCCGGGAGTATCGAAACGAACCCTCCCCTACCCCTCCCAGAGGCAGGGGATTCGGATTACTTCTTCGCGAGTTTGTAGAAGGGGAGCGGGCGGACGCGGGTTTCGAAGAAGGCGTCGCGGCCGGAGTCGACCCGCAGTTCGGTGCCGTCGGCGGCGTGCTCTCGATCGACGAGCGCCATGGCGATGGGTTTCTCGAATGTGGGGCTGGTGCAGCCGGAGGTGACGACGCCGACGGGCTTGTCGCCCTTGACGACGGTCATGCCCTGTCGGGGCGTGCGCTTGCCTTCGACATCGAGACCGATGAGCGTGCGCTGTGGGCCGCCGGCGTCGCGGGTTTTCTGGAGCGCTTCGCATCCGATGTATTTTTCGCCGAGTTCGTCCTGGTCTTTGTCGAGGTTGATGGCGAAATCGACGCCGCAGGAGAGGGCGTTGATGTCCTCGCCCAGTTCGTGGCCGTAGAGCGGCATGCCGGCTTCGGTGCGGAGCGTGTCGCGTGCGCCGAGTCCGGCGGGCTTGATGATGGCATCCTCGGCGTTCATATCGATGTCTTTGAGGACCATCTTGATAGCCACGCCGACCATGTTGGCGGGGAGGATGACCTCGACGCCGTCCTCGCCTGTGTAGCCGGTGCGGGAGACGAGGACTTTCATGACGAGGAAGTTCTTCTCGGTGAAGCGGTAGCGCTTGAGCGTGGGGATTTCCTTGGAGAACTTGGCGAAGACATCCATGACCTTGGGGCCCTGGACGGCGATCATGGCGGTCTTGAGCGTGCGGTCGTCGAGCGTGGCCTTGAAGTCGCCCTGAATCTCGTGGAGGTGGGCGACAATCTTGTCGCGGTTGGACGCGTTGCAGACGACCATGAACTCGTCGTCGTCCATGCGGTAGACGAGGACATCGTCGCGGACGCCGCCGCGCTCGTTGCACATGAGCGAGTAGCGGCACTGGCGGGCCTGCATATCGGCGATGCGGCGTGTGCAGGCGCGTTCGAGCCATCGGCGGGCGTGTCGGCCCTTGATGTAGAGGCGGCCCATGTGCGAGACATCGAAGATGCCGCCGGAGCTTCGGACCTGATGGTGCTCGGCGGTGATGCCGGGTTTGTAGACGAGTGGCATCTCCCAGCCGGCGAACTCGACCATTTTGGCGCCGTGATCGATGTGGAACTGATGGAGGGGGGTCTTGAGCACGGCTCTCTCCTGAGCGGCGAGGGGGGATTCTGGAATGAACTTAGTGTACGCAAACGGCCATTCTGCGGCGTTGGGGATTGGGAGCGGTAGACTCGGGAGATGAACGGACCCGGACTCGTCATGGTTGGTGCCCTGTCGCTCGGTGTTCTATTCGGGAGGGGCGTCGCTGCGGGCGATGCGGAGCCCGCGCCGGAGCGGGCGGAGTTGATCACCGCGGAGCGTGCGGCGGAGGAGGATCTGCTGGTGGTGGTGCCGTCGAAGATCGAGATGGGGATGGTGCCCATCGGGGACGAGCGGCGGCGGCGGGTGTGGGTGATCAATCCTTCGGAGGCGGAGGACTTGCGGATCAAGGCGGTGCGGTTTGATTGCGGGTGCACGACCGCGCCGGGATTCCAAGTGATGACGCTCGGGCCGGGTGAGGCGCGGGCGGTGGATCTGGAGATTCACGCGCCGATGGAGGTGGGCACGCGGCGGGATGTGCGCGTCTTCTATGTGCTTGAGAGCGGCGACGCGGTGTTCTCGACGGTGCATCTTGAGACGGTGGACACCTGCTCGGGTTTCTCGATCGATCCGCCGGCGCCCGAGGATGATGTTTTGGTGCTGCGGGGGGAGATGGACCTTGGCGACCTCCCGCTGGGCGTGCGGACGGAGTTCACGGCGTGGTTTGTGAACCAGTCGGATGCGCCGCGCCAGATCGAGAAGTTGAAGACATCGTGCGGTTGCCTGAGCGCGCCGGGATTTGAGTCGGGCGTGATCGAGCCGGGGCGCGCGGTGCGGGTGGATCTTGTGCTGCGGCCTGAGATGGACCCGCTCGAGGAGCGCCGGGTGCGGCTCGTTGCGATGGATGCGGGCGGGGTGCTGGCGGAGATGTCGATCGTGTATTCGGTCGGGATGCGGCCGGTGGATGACGGTTGGGAGACCGTGACCGAGCCGAAGGGGCCGTGAGAGGGCAATCGTGGAGACAGAACTGATGCGCCGAGTTGCGATGTTCGTGATGATGTCGATGACATTGGTTGTGGGCGCGTGCTCGTCGCTCGACGGGCTTGACCTTGGGGACAGCGGATCGGGCGGGGTCGGGTCGGGGGGCGGTGATGATGCGCCGGCGGTGTATCGCGACGATGTGGTGGGCGTTGAATGGACCGCGACCTGGATGTGGGGCGGCGGGGTTGTTGACGGGGCGGCGCCGACGCTGCTGCTGGGCGCGGATCATCGCGCGACCGGGTTCGCGGGCGTGAACCGGTACTCGGGCGGGTACACGCTCAATGCGCAGAAGGGGCGGCTGACCTTTGATGCGCTGGCGATGACACGGATGGCGGGGCCCGCGGACCGGATGGAGCAGGAGCGAGCGTTCGGGGACTTGCTCGCGCGCGTCACCCGGGTGCGGCTCGGCCGGCACGACGAACTGGAGCTGCTGGAGAAGGGTGATGTGATTCTGCGGCTCGAACGATCGGCCGACGCGATTCGGTACGGGCTTGTGGGGACGGAGTGGGAGTTGTTCCGGCTGCGCGGCGACAGGTTGGTGAATGGGCATGAGGCGTCGGTGTCGTTCCGCGACGACGGGACTTTTGCGGGCTTCGCGGGCGTGAACCGGTTCTCGGGGCGGTACACGGTCGACAACCGCAACGGAAGGATCGAGTTGCGCGACTTTGCGGTGACGGAGATGGCCGGCGATGCGCGGATCATGCGGCAGGAGGAGCGGTTGATCGCGTCGCTCCGCGCGGTGGATCACTTCAGTTTCACGAAGGAAGGCGATCTGCTGCTGCACAACGGGGACAATGTCGCGGCGCGGTACAGGAAGAAGAAAGACTGATGCCTCCGGACGGCCGACGAGACTCGATCTAATCTCGGCGGCGTCGGGATGCCGAGAGGCCTGCGATGAGCAGCATGGAGGCCGCACCGGGCGTCGGCAGGACACGCAGGTCGAAGACGGTCCAGGTTGTTGATGTCGGGGATGGGAATGGCAGGTTGACGATCGAGATGGCGATGATGTCCTCATCGAGCGAGCCGAACCCGACATAGGTTGCAGTCAGCGATGTGACGCCGGGCAGCAAGATCGTCGTGGACGAGGACGTGCCGACCGCGGTGATCTCGAACGAATGGATCGAACCGGGTTCGGATACGAGATAGAAGTCCAGCGCGTTCGCCCCGGCCGGGGCGTAGAGCGTGGATCCGGCGATGGGTCCGGTGTAGGTGGTGACGGCGGTGAACGAACCGGATGACACCGGGCTGCCCGTCATGGTGCGCTCGTGCGTCGGGCCGAAACCCATGGTGCCGATCGGGGTTGCGAGCGCCGAGCCGGGCGTGAATGCCGGCGGGTGGCCGTATTCCGTTCCGATGGGCGAGCCGTCGTCCACGACCGGGAGCAGCGACGTGCCCATGAATGCATCGAGTCCGGCAGACGAAACGGTTGAGGTGATGGCGGCGTTGAGGGGCGCGGCTGCGGCCAGGATCAACGCGACAACTGCGGCGGGGTTGCGGATCGACATGTTTCTCTCCTCGGGGTCTTCCCGGGGCGAGCGTACACATTGTCAAGGTTCGATCAATAGCGAACATAAGCCGATGGGCCCGCGCCGACGGTGTGACGTGGGGGCGCGATATTAGATTCGATCCGATTGGATGGGACGAATCCGGCTAAGGAGCGGCGTCGAAAAATTACTTCGGGTCCCCGGCCTGCGCCGGGGGTACGACCGGACGCGCCCGGCGAGGGTTCAAGCCATCGCGAACTGGGCGGGCAGGGTGGCGGTGATGTTCTCGACGATGTCGTCGGTCGTGACGCCTTCGGCGGCGCCCTCGAAGTTCAGGAGCATGCGGTGGCGCAGCGCGGGCAGCGCGATGGCCTTGATGTCATCCACGCTCACGGCGAAGCGGCCGGCGACGAGCGCGCGGCACTTGGCGCCGAGGACGAGCGCCTGCGCGGCGCGGGGTGATGCGCCGACGCGGATGAAGCGGTTGACTTGCGGCGTCGCGAACTCGCCGCCCGGGTGCGTGGCGAGGACCATGCGGACCGCGAAGTCCTGCACATGGTCGGCGATGGCGACCTGCGTGACGAGGTGCTGGTGCGCGAGGATTCGGTCGGCGTCGAGCACGGGCTTGGCGTCGATCTTAGCGCCCTTGGTGGTGCGGTTGAGGATCTCGGAGAGTTCGGCGCGATCGGAGTAGCCGACGGTGAGTTTGAAGAAGAAGCGGTCGAGTTGCGCCTCGGGCAGCGGGTAGGTGCCTTCCTGCTCGATCGGGTTCTGTGTCGCCATGACGA
>CALFMQ010000398.1 GCA_937879825.1 uncultured Phycisphaerales bacterium | reverse complement strand
GCGGACAGAAGGGCGCACATCTGTCCGCTCGCTCCCGCTCGCGGCTCTAAAGAACCGGCCCATTACACTTCGTCGATGCACTCGACGCCGTGGGCTTACTTCATCACTTGGACGACCTATGGGACATGGTTGCATGGTGATGACCGCGGGTCGGTGGATCGTGGGAACGCGGCACCCTTCACGCCAACGGTGGGAGATGCGCCTGGGCGCGCAGCGCGGGAGGGTCGGTTGATGCGGTCCGGCGCGGTGGTGCTATCGGATGCGATGCGGAGCGCTGTCGATCGATCGATTCGGGAGCACGCGGAGCACAAGGGATGGGGAGTCCACGCGCTCAATGTGCGGACGAACCATGTGCATCTCGTGTGCTCGGCGGGGGAAGTGAGGCCCGAGTCGGTGTTGCGCGAGAGCAAGGCGTGGGCGACGCGGGCGTTGCGTGAGGCGGGCTTGGTGGAGGATGGCGCGCGAGTATGGACACGGCACGGGAGCACGCGCTATATGTGGGATGAGCGGTCGCTCGCTAAAGCGGTCGAGTATGTGCGCGATTGGCAGGACGATGCGCGGCGGTTTGAGGCGTGAACGGGTGTCGGGGGTGTCTGGGCGCCCATCTGTCCGCTCGCTCCCGCTCGCGGCTCTAACAGAGCGCCTCTACATCACGTGCGTCACCATCGCACACTCACAGATTCCCTCTGCGCTCCTGTTCGAGTTCGAGGGCTTCGAAGAGGGCTTTGAAGTTGCCCTTGCCGAAGGACTGTGAGCCGCGGCGGCAGATGATCTCGAAGAAGAGGGTGGGGCGGTCCTGGAGGGGTTTGGTGAAGAGCTGCAGGAGGTAGCCCTCGTCGTCGGCGTCGACGAGGATGCCCAGGTCCTTGATGCGGGTGTGGTCTTCCTTGACGGCGGCGTGGCCGTTGTCGGTGAGCATCTTGTTGACGCGTCCCCAGACGAGTTCGTAGTAGGAGTCGGGGAGGGAGAGGAAGTCGACGCCTCGGCGGCGGAGTTCGGCGACGGAGTGGAGTTCATCGTCGGTGCGGAGGGCGAGGTGTTGCACGCCGGGGGTCATGTCGTGCCACTCGAGGTATTCGAGGATTTGGCTCTTCTTTTTGCCGGGGGCGGGCTCGTTGATGGGCATCTTGATGAGGTTGTTGCCCGAGGCCATGACCTTTGACATGAGGGCGGAGTATTCGGTGGAGATGTCGGCGTCGTCGAAGTGCTTGAACATCTTGAACTCGAGGACATTCTCGTACCACTTGACCCAGTGGTTCATCTTGCCCTCTTCGACATTGCCGACGAGGTGATCGACGTACTTGAGGCCGCAGGGGTGCTCGGCGTTGTACTTGTTGACGGGCGAGTCGATCTTCTTGAAGACGGGCATGAACTCGGCGCCCTGTTTGATCTTGGGGAGTTCGTATTCGCCGGTGCGTGAGACGAATGTGTGGACCGCGCGGCCGTAGGTCTTGATGGAGGCGACGGTGATGGTGCCGCGCTTGTCGGAGATGGTCCGGGGCTGCTGCCACGACTCGGCGCCGTTGCGGAGGGCGCGTTCGTAGGCCTTGGTGGCGTCGTGGACGGTGAAGGCGACATCTTTGACGCCGTCGCCGAAGCGTTTGATTTCTTCGGCGGCGGGGTGCTCTTTGTTGAGGGGGGTGGTGAGCATGATGCGGATGTTGCCCTGGGTGAGGAGGTAATCCGCTTCGTCGCGCGAGCCGGTGGTGAGGTCGGCGAGCTGGTCGATCTTGAAGCCGAAGGTGTGGGCGTAGAAGTAGGCGGCCTGCTTGGCGTTGCCGACATAGAACCGCACATGGTCGACATCGATCAGCTGGAGGGGATCGGTGGTGAGCGCGCCGGCGGGGGACTTGGCGGGTGCGGTGGTCATGGGTCGGCTCCTTGGGGAGGGTGGTTGCGGGGTGGGACGCGGGTGGCGCGTCGGGGCATCGATTATCCGCGACGGGGGCCCGATTTCAACTATTATTCCGCGGTTTGGGGGCAGCGTCGAATATTCTTCTTGCGAACGCGGGTTTCGTCGACGAATATGAGGCGATTGCCCGGAATCCACCCGTTCCTCCCCGACCCCAATTCCAATCCCATCCCCGGAACACACCCATGGCTCGCAAGACCGGACCTCGTGCATCCACATCCAGCGGCAAGGCGGGCGGCTCGTCGGCGACGGGGCGGAACGGGTCGGGGGCTGCACGGTCGGTGTCGGCGGGGCGTGGGGCGCGGGTGAAGTTCGACGAGATCGATCTGGCGATTCTGGACCAGTTGCAGCGTGACTCGAAGATCACGAACGCGATGCTGGCGCAGCAGGTGGGGATCAGCCCGCCCTCGACGCTGGAGCGTGTGCGGAAACTCGAGAACGAGGGGATTATCCGGGGGTATGTGGCGCTGCTGGATGCGAGCGCGGTGAGCAAGGGGATTGTGTCGATCGTGCATGTGACGCTGCGTCATCACGGGAAGGCGGAGCTGGAGGCGTTCCGCGAGGAGGCGAAGGACTTCGACGAGGTGCAGGCGTGCTGGCAGACGACGGGGGATGAGGATTTCATTCTCAAGGTCGTGGTGACGGACATGCAGCAGTACGAGGAGTTCATCGTTGATAAGTTGAGCGCGATCGCGAACATCGGGCGGGTGCGGTCGAACTTTTGTCTGGGGACGATCAAGGACACGACCTATGTGCCCCTTGATTCGGTGGCGAATGGCGGCGGGGGGGAGTAAGTTCGGCTGGCGGCAGGGTATGGGTGCCGATTTTGGAATGGCTCTAACTCGGATTCGGGGGTAGATTTCTGTTCTCGTGAAACGAGGGGTATGGCGATAGCCAGGCCCCGCTGGGACCGGAATGGAGGATGGCCTGGCGGCCCAAGGGACGGGGACGCTGAGCGGAACGCTATGACATTCAGGCGGGCTGTTGCTATCGGCGCCACGGTGTGGGTTGTCGCCATCTCGGTGGCGCATTTGTTCTCGAATCACCCACGGGTGGTGGAACGGATTCTGCATCCGTCGAAGGCGTCGAACAAGAAGACTTTCCGGGTCGGGTTTTTGCCGGTGACCTGTCACCTGACCTGCCCGGTGACGCACTTCATCAATCAGAACATGACGGGGGAGAGCATGTTCGAGCCGATCCGGTTCAACGGGTGGCCTGAGTTGAAGGAGGCGTACCTGTCGGGGTACACGCAGGCGACTTTTATTCTTGCGCCGATGGCGATCAAGCTGCGCGAGGAGGGGGTGCCTCTCAAGATTGTGTATCTGGGTCATCGCGACGGCACGGCGCTGATGGTGCACAAGGACTCGGATATCTACCGGATCGAGGATCTGGTGGGGAAGACGGTCGCGGTGCCGAACCGGTATTCGAATCAGCGGTTGTTGATTTTTAAGGCGCTGCGTGATCGCGGGATTCCGCTTGATGCGGTGAACCTGGTGGAGATGCCGCCGCCGGACATGCCGGCGTCGTTGTACGCGAAGGCGGTTGATGCGGTGACGTCGGGCGAGCCGTTCATGGGTCAGACGGAACTGGATGGGTATGGGCGGGTGCTGTATCTGACGAAGGATGTGTGGCCAGAGTTTATTTCGTGCGTGCTGGCGGTGAGCGAGGACGCGATCGCGAACGATCGGGAGACGGTGCAGGCGCTGGTGGACGGGATCGCGAAGTCGGGGAAGTGGCTGGATGAGACGATGGACCACCGGATGGACGCCGCGGACTTCGTGAGCAAGCACTACTACAACCAGGACCCGCGGTTGCTGGAGTTTGTGCTGAGCAAGCCGCCGGACCGTGTGAAGTACACGAACTTGTCGGTGCGTAAGCCGGACTTCGAGGAGATCGAGGAGTTGGGCCGTATCAGCGGGATTCTTTCGGGGACGGCGCACTTCGAGGATTACTGCGATCCGTCTTTTGTGCCGGATGAGAGCGCCGTGCCGGCGTATGAGTGGGAGGGGTCGCCGTGACGCAACTGGCGGGAAAGACGTCGTCGTCGCGTCGGCGTGTGTTTGATGTGTGCGCTGAACGGCCGGGCGCGGTGGCGGGCGTGAGGAGGCGGCCGCGGTTCTGGCCGTTCTGTGCGCTGGCGGCGCCGACGCTGGTGATCGCGGGGTTGTTGGTGGCGTGGCATCTGACGATTGTGCTGACGAAGAATGATCTGTTGCCGACGCCGTGGCAGGTGGTGCTGGGCGTTGTGGAGTTGGCGCGGAAGGGCCTGCTGCTGCGGTACATCGTGGCGTCGCTGTTCCGGGTGACCTGGGGGTTCGGGCTGGCGGTGGCGGTGGGTGTGCCGTTGGGGTTGGCGCTGGGTTGGTTCCCGACGATGGCGCGGGCGTTGAATCCGACGGTGCAGATTCTGCGGCCGATCTCGCCGATCGCGTGGATTCCGCTGGCCATTCTGTGGTTCGGGATCACGGACGCGGCGCCGATCTTCCTGATCTTTCTGGCGAGTGTGTTCCCGATCACGGTGTCGGTGATGGCGGCGGTGTCGAACATCCAGCCGGGGTA
>CALFMQ010000397.1 GCA_937879825.1 uncultured Phycisphaerales bacterium | reverse complement strand
GAAGTCCAGATCGAGCCAGGCGATCTGCTGTGTGTCTACACCGACGGCATCACCACCAACATCCGCTTCAAGCCCGACGACCTCATCGACTCCTACCAGCGCGATGTCCCCCAACTCTCCGTCTCCAAGCGCGAAGAGTCGCTCACGCTCATTTTCCTCGTGAACTCCGACTCCAAACTCACCGGGCTCTCGATCGGCAACGTCAAGGCCGCATCCTTCCCTCGCGAAGTCACCCCGCAGTAATCACCCCGGGGCGACGACAACCCGCCAACGAATAAGGGGCGTGGCATCGAGCCACGCCCCTTTCTCATGAACCAACTTCAGAATCACCCGATCCTCGCGGGATCAGGCGTCCTTCTTGGCGGGCGCTTCGGCCTTCTCGCCCTTCTCGATCGGGTTCCCTTCCTCGTCGAACTCGATCTCCTTGCGGTCCTCGCCGAGATCGAGGTCGCGGTCCGCCACAACCCACACCTTGATCGTCGCCGCCAGATCAGACTCCGGCCGGATCGTCACCTCGTAAGAGTCGATCCGCTTGATCGTCTGCGCCAGGCGAACGTCGCGCGGGCGGACGTCCAGCCCCTGCGAACTCAGCGCCTCGGCGATGTCCTGCTGCGTCACCGATCCGTACAGCAGGCCCGCGTCATTGCACGACCGCTGCAGCGTGATCTCGATGCCGTCCAGCTTCGAGACCATCGCCTCGCGCGATTTCCGCTGCTCGGCGAGCTGCTTCTCCGCCTCGGCGCGACGCGCCGCCAACTGCTTGATCAGGTCCTCGTTCGGGGAGGTCGCCAGTTCGCGGGGCAGCAGGAAGTTCCGCGCATACCCCGAGCGGACGTGAACCACATCCCCGACAATCCCGAGCCCCTCGACCGTGTCCAGGAGCAATACTTCAACATTCTTCGACATCTCGCTGTCCTTTCTGTCTGTCTGAAAGTTCAGGAGCCGCACAACGCGGCCCCAGCGTCATCACGCAAACCCGTCCCGCGAATCAGAACGGGATATCGTCATCTCCGATCGGCTCGTACGCCGGCTGCCGCGATCCGCCGCCGCTCTCGCCGCGCCGCCCGCCGCCATTGCCGCCGTTGCCGCCGCCCCCGCCATCCGACTTGCTGTCAACGAACTGGAAGCCCTCGACGACCACCTTGAGCTTCGAACGGTTCCCGCCGTCCTTGTCCTGCCACTGGTCCAGGCGAAGACGCCCCTCCAGCATCACCGGACGACCCTTCTTGAGGTACTGGCTCAGCACCTCCGCCGTGCGCCCGAACGCCTCGCAATCGACGAAGGTCGTCTCCTCGCGATTCTCGCCGTCCGCCGTGCGGAACCGGCGATTCACCGCCAGCCCGAGCGTGCACACCGCCGTGTTCGAGTTCGGCAGGTGACGCAACTCCGGATCGCGCGTCAGGTTCCCCATCAGGATGACTTTATTGTAACTACCAGCCATGTCCGACTCCTTCCGTCGCCCGCCTCCCGGCGATGCGACCCCAGGTGGTCATCGTTCGTCCCATCGCCCGCTCACGCGGACGCTTCGGCTTCCTCTTCCTCATCCGACGTGTCACGATCGTCATCGTCGTCATCCGCCGACTTGATCGTCACCTCGTTCGCCGAGGCCGCACGCTCGAGCTCACGCTCGCGCCGCATCTTCGCCTCGACCTCCAACTCGCCCGCAGCATCCGCCACGCGCATCTCGTCCTCGCTCAGGTGGTCCGCCTTGAGAATCATCTGGCGCAGAACCAACTCCGAGAGATTCGCGTCACGATCGATCGCGGCGATGCCCGTCGGGTCACACCTGAAGTAGGTCAGGATGTAGAACCCGCGCTTGCTCTTGCCCATCTCGTAGGCGAAGCGACGCTCGTCCCACTTCCGCAGCGCGATCACCTCGCCGCCGTGACGCTCGATCGTGTGCCGAATGAACGCGATCGCGTCGCTCAGCTCCGCCATCCGGTTCTGCGCCACGATCCACATACCCTCGTAGCAGCTCGACCGACCCTTGCTCTTTGCCATAACTGATCTGCCTTTCCTTACGATCCGCCCGCGTCTTCGCCGACGCGTTTCCGGCGTTGTTGTCCTATTCCTCGGATGCGCCCTCGGGCTCATCCGCATTGAACCGATTCATCGCCGCGGTAATGCCCCGCGTCGCCCACACCCGCGCCGCATCGCACGCGCGATCCAGCGCACCTTCCATCACCGACATCTGCTCGTCCGTGAACCTGCCCAGCACGTAGTCCTTCTGCGGGATCACGGCGGGAGGCGCATCGATCCCGACCCGGCACCGACCGTACCGGCGCGTCCCCAGCACACGCTCGATATCCGCCAGCCCGTTGTGACCACCCGCCGAACCCATCGCCCGGACGCGCACCTTGCCGCACGGGAGCGACACATCGTCCACCAGAACGAAGACGTCCTCCTCCGGGTTGAGCTTGTAGAAGCGAACCGCCTCCCCGACGCTCTGCCCCGAGAGGTTCATGTAAGTCATCGGCTTGAGCAGCACGCACTTCTCCTCCGACGCCGCGCCCTCCCCCCGACCGCCCGCCGCCGGAGGCACAACCGCCTCCACCGCCAGGCCGCCGAACTTCGAGCGCGCCATCGCCCCCGGCGCGTACCGGTCCTTCAGGCGGTCCACCGCCATGAAGCCCGCGTTGTGACGCGTCCGCGCGTACTCCGCACCGGGATTGCCCAAACCGACGATCAACTTCACTGGCCCTTGTCTTCCTGCTTCTTCTCCGTGATCACCACGGGCTCCGCGCTCTCGGCGCCCTCCGCCGCCTCGCCCGTCTCGGCGGCTTCCTTCACCATCGAGATCGCCGCGATCACGGTGTCCTCGTCCATCGCCAGCTCGATGCCCGCCGGAAGCGCGATGTCACGCGCGTGCAGCGAGTCACCCACATTCAGCTTGCTCACGTCAACATCGATGTGGTCCGGGAGCGCCGCGACCGTGCACTTGATCGTCAGCGCCGTGTACGGATGCGTGAGGATCGCGCCCGCAGACTTCAGGCCCGGCGCCTCGCCGACGAAGTTGATGTGCACCGACGCCTCGATCTCCTCGTTGAGATCGACACGCATCAGGTCCGCGTGAACGACATTCGTGCCCAGGTAGTCGAACTGCAACTCCTTGAGCAGCACCGTCTCGTCGCCCTTGCCGCCGTCCACCGCCAACGCGAACACGCGCTCGCCGTCGTGGAAGTAGCGCAGCGCCTCCTTGGCGTCCAGGCTGATGTGGAGCGGGTCCACCCCGTGCCCGTAGATCACCGCGGGCAGACGGCCCGCCGCCCGCTCACGCGCCGCGTACCGCGAACCGATCCGCTCACGCTTCCGAGCATTCAATGTGTGTGATGTCTGCATGACTCATCATCTCCGAATCGCGCGTCTTCTCGACGCGCTCATATGGTTATCGCTTGGATTGCCACACGCGCCGGAACAGCGCGCTGACAGACTTGTTGAAGTGAATATGGTGAATCGCGTCGGCCAACAGCTTGCCGACGCACAAAACCTCGAGCTTGTCGCGGATCGGCTCGAACCGTCCGTCCGCCGGAATCGTGTTCGTCACGACAACCTTCTCGATCGGCGCCTCCGCGAGCCGCGCCGCCGCCGGCCCCGCCATGACCGCGTGCGTCGCCGCGACGATCACTCGCCGCGCGCCGTTCTTCATCACGATCTTCGCCGCCTCGCACACCGTGCCGCCCGTCGAGATGATGTCGTCCACCATCAGGACAGTCTTCCCCTCCACATCCCCCACCATGTTCGCCGTCACGACATGGTCACCCGACAACCGACGCTTATCGATGATCGCCAGATCCCCGTTCAGGATCTCGGCGTACATGTTGGCCATCTTCACGTTGCCCACGTCCGGGCTCACCACCACCAGATCGCTCATCTCCGAACGATGCGACTCGAAGTACTCATGGAACACCGGCGCCGCCGCCAGATGGTCCACCGGCAGATCGAAGAACCCCTGGATCTGCGCCGCGTGAAGGTCGAGCGCCAGCACGCGATCGAAGCCCGCCTTCGTCACCAGGTTCGCGACCAGCTTCGCCGTGATCGGCGTCCGCCCCCGCTCCTTCCGGTCCTGCCGCGCGTATCCGAAGTACGGGATCACCGCCGTGATCCGCTTCGCGCTGGCGCGCATCAGCGAGTCGCCGAAAATCAACAACTCCATCAGGTTGTCGTTCACCGGCCGGCACGTCGACAGCACGACGAAGCAGTCCCGCCCGCGCACATCCTCTTCCAGATGCACGATCAACTCGCTGTCCGGGAACACCTCCGTCCGCGCCTTGCCCAGCGGCAACCCGAGGTGCTCGCACATCTGCTCCGCGAGCCCGATCGAGTGACGACCGCAGAACACCTTGATCCCGTTCGCAGTCTCGTCGATGCTCATCGACCCGCTCCCGCGTTCGGAGTCGCTCGCGACTCGGCCCGGACCCGCAGCAACTCATCAACTTCCATCAGCTGCTCGGGCGTGTTGATCGAAAGCACATCCACCGCCGGCACCGCGTCGATCACCTCGACACGCCTGCCACCCGCAAGCATCAGCGCCGGAACATCCGTCAGATAAAACTCGCCCCCCACCGGATCGCGACGCACCGCCTTGAGCGCCTCAAAGAGCGAACGCACATCAAAGCAGTAGTAACTCGGGTTGACCTCCCGAATCGCCCGCTGCTCATCCGTCGCGTTCTTCTCCTCCACGATCGCCTTGAACCGCCCCTTCTCGTCGCGAACGATCCGCCCGTACCCCGTCGGATCATCAATCACGCTCGTCGCCAGCGTCGCCGACGCATCCGTCACAACATGCCGATCCGCCAGCGCCCGGAGCGTCGAGGCCCGAATCAGCGGCCCATCGCCCGCCAGCACCAGCACCGCGTGCCCGCCCTCGCTCTTCTCCTTCGAGAAAAAGCCCTCCGCGCACTGCACCGCGTGCCCCGTGCCCAGCTGCTCGTCCTGCGCTGCAAACTCGATCGTCGTCCCGCCCGAGCCTTCCCCCTCTCGTATCGACTCGACATCCTCCCGCCCGTGCCCCACAACGATCACGACACGCCCGCACCCCGCTTCAACGCACGCATCAACCACCCAGCGCACCATCGGCTTGCCGAACACCTCGCGCGCAACCTTCGGCGCCGTCCCGCCGAGGCGTTTCCCCTTCCCAGCCGCCAGGATGATCGCAGACAAGGACTTCATCGCGTGCCGCTCTACGCACCATCAGCACCGAAGGAAAACTGGCCCGCAAGGATTCGAACCTTGACCGACTGGACCAAAACCAGCTGTGCTACCGTTACACCACGGGCCAATCGTGCGTCTGGTGAGACTGCTCCTGCTTGCTCTCGGCGCTCCTCAGCGCCATCGACTCCCGAACAACGAACCACTCCACGCGGCTCGTTTGCGGGCACGCCTTCCGGCGATGCAAGCTCACGCGACCGCGGCAACGCTTCCCCAGGGCTGGACCTCCACGCATGCCGCGCCTCGGATGCCCATGCCCGCGCCTCACCTCTCCGGCAACTCCGGATCGGGTCCGTCACGGGCGGCCCCCTCGCAGGGAAGTGGCGGTAGTGTACGAAACCCTCCAAA
>CALFMQ010000396.1 GCA_937879825.1 uncultured Phycisphaerales bacterium | reverse complement strand
GTGGATGCCGCGCGTCGCACTTCGCGAAGGAAGATTGGTTAGGAATTCCTTTTCATTAGGAGAGAAGAGATGAGTTCACTGAAGTCACGTCTGAACATGCACTTCACCGCGTGCGCGGCCGTCGCCGCCACCGCTGTTGCTGCAGCCCCCCAGCAGGCCGAAGCCACCATCCAGTGGAGCGGCGCGATCAACATCAACATCCCGTCCACCACGGCCGGCGTGTATGTCAACATCCAGACCGGCGCCTTCGGCACCGCCGCCGGCACCCCCGGTTGGGATATCAACCCCTGGTCGTCCACCGGCCTCGGCTTCTTCAACCCGGCGGCCCCCGCGGGCGGCGTCTACGTCGTGAGCGGAACCGGCGCTGCCAACCTCACCCCCGGCACGCTCATCAGCGGCGCCTCGACCTTCGGCTCGGGCAGCTCCGCTGTGTTCGCGCAGTGGAACCTCAACTCCTCCAACAACCTCCTCGGCTTCCGCTTCAATGACGGCGGCGGCAACCTCCGCTTCGGCTGGGCCCGCATCTCCCTCTCGGGCACCATCGCCGCGCAGCCCCGCGCGATCGTCGAGTACGCCTACGAGGACTCCGGCGCTGGCATCCAGGCCGGCGCGATTCCCGCCCCCGGCGCTGCGGCGCTCCTCGGCGTCGCCGGCCTCATGGGCTCGCGTCGTCGTCGCTCGGCGTAATCTCTGCTGAGTAAGTTCCGTGATTCCCCTCGACATGGGCGGCCCTTGCGGCCGCCCATGTTCTTTTGCATCATGCCCACCCCATGAAAAAGCGGCCAGCCCATCGCCTCCTCGTCATCGGATGGGACGCCGCCGACTGGAAACTCATCGACCCGCTCCTCGACGCGGGCGACATGCCCAACCTCAAACGACTGATCGACCGCGGCACCCGCGCCGACCTCGCGTCGCTCGACCCCAAACTCTCCCCCATCCTCTGGACCACCGTCGCAACCGGCAAGACCGCCGACAAACACGGCGTCCTCAACTTCATCGAGGCCGACCCCTCCGGGAGCGTCCGCGTCGCCTCCAGTCTCTCGCGCAAAACCAAGGCCGCGTGGAACATCCTCACGCAGTCCGGCAATCGCTCCGTCGTCATCAACTGGTACGCGTCACACCCCGCCGAACAAATCCGCGGCGTCTGCGTCTCCAATGTCTTCCAGGACGGCCCGCCCTCCAATCCTAAAGAAGACTGGCCCATGGCCCCCGACGCCGTCTGGCCCGCCGAACAGCGCGACGCCATCCGCGCGTCGCGCGTGCACCCATCTTCCGTCACGCAGTCAGACCTCACCGCCATCGCGCCGAAACTGCAATCGCTCGGCCCTTCGGACAAGCGCCCCGCGCTCCTCGCCCGCCTCGTCGCCCAGTGCAAATCCGTCCACAACGCAGCCCTCACAGCGCTCCGCGCGAGCGAGCAGTGGGACTGCGCCATGGTGTTCTACGACACCATCGATGTCGCCGGGCACCACTTCATGCAGCACCACCCGCCGCGCATGAAGCACGTCCCCCAGCGCGATTTCGAGGCGCTCAGCGCCGTCATGAACGGCGTCTACAAACTCCACGACCGAATGCTCGGTGAACTCCTCGAAGCCGCGGGAGACGACACCGCCGTGATCATCCTCTCCGATCACGGCTTCTTCTCCGATCATCTCCGCCCCACCTCGCGCACCGACCCCCTCGATGAGCACGCCGCGATGGACGCCACATGGCACCGCCCCTTCGGCATGCTCGTCATGAGCGGCCCCGGCATCCGCGCCGGCGCAACGCCAACCTCTCCCAACCTCCTCGACATCGCCCCGACCATACTCACGCTGCTCGGGCTCCCCGTCGCCTCCGACATGGACGGCCGCCCGCTCCTCGAAGCCATCGAAGGCTCCGACAAACCCGAACGCATCGAGTCGTGGGACGCCGCGTCGGGCGACAGCGGCATGCACCCCGCCGGCACACAGATCGAGCCGCTCGACGCGCGCGAAACGCTCAAGCAACTCGCCGACCTCGGCTACATCCAGCCGCTCTCGGACGACACCGAGAAGGTCCTCCGCGACATGGAGCGCGAGTCTCGCTTCAACCTCTCCGTCGTCTTCATGACCACCAAGCGCCCCCGCCAGGCGCTCCCGCACCTCGAGGCCCTCCACGCCGAGTACCCCGACGATGTCCGCTTTGTCATGAATCTCGCGCATTGCCAGCAGACGGCCGGCGACCCCGACCTCGCCCAGCAAACCATTGACACCTTTCTCAAGCGCCACCCCATGGCGTCGGGGCCGCTCGCGGGCGAAATCCGTCTCTTGCAGGCCGGCCTCATGGCTTCGCGCGGGCGCTTCGCAGACGCAGCACGCATCCTCGAGTCCATC
>CALFMQ010000395.1 GCA_937879825.1 uncultured Phycisphaerales bacterium | reverse complement strand
CCCGGACCCGTGCCGGGGCGGTGTCTTTTTGATCGGATTTTGATTGGGTTCACGGGCGATTTTTGCGTCGCCCGGATCATCAGAAAGTTGGGTCGAAGGGCCCGGTAAATGTGCATGGTGTGGAGATGATCGGACGAAGATTGACCCCGTAGTTGTTTGCAGCCGCTATCCGGAGTGGATAAGATAGCGACTGCTCACTTTGGAGCGACCGCCGTCGTGGGGCGGCCGCGCGACGGGGTCTGTACCGGGATGGTCTGACCAGAACTAGTAAGGACTGTTTGAAAACAGCAAGTGGTGCGTGACTGGCACGAGGATGGCCCGCCGGAACACGCCACGACACATGTGCAAGGAGAGTCTCTCATGAGTCTGACGAAGTGCTTGAGCATGGTTGCCGGTGCCGCCGTTTCTTTCGGTGTGCTCGGCGTTGCTAACGCTGAGGCGGTTAGCAACACGAATACGGACGAGGTCCGTGCGATTGTTGCGGAGATGCTCGCTGACGCTGATACGCGTTCGAGCTTCCTCCAGTCCGGCGGCACCGCCGGTCACGATGGCAAGAAGTTCTTCCTCGCGTCCTCGGGCGGCGATTTCAGCCTGAGCATCGGTGGTCAGCTGCAGTTCCGCTACCTCGTGAACTTCGGCGACGACCTCGGCGGCCAGGCGGATGAGGACTGGGAGGGTGGCTTCCAGACTCGTCGCACCAAGCTGTGGTTCACCGGCACCGTGTTCAACGAGTTTGACTACATGGTGAAGTGGGAGTTCAACCGCAACGGCGGCGGCGCCGGTCTCCAGGACGCGTGGGTCTCGACCCCGATCATGGAAGGCTGGGACATGAAGTGGGGTCAGTTCAAGGCCCCGTTCATGCGTGAGGAGCTCGTCTCGAGCACCTCGCAGCTGGCTGTCGATCGTTCGCACATGAACGAGATCTTCAACCAGGACTACTCGCAGGGCATCGAGCTCTCCTACTCGCAGGACGACTGGAACCTCGCCCTTATGTTCTCCGACGGCTTCGGCTCGGATAACTCTGACTACGCGACCGATCGCGGCCTCGGCACCGTCGGCACCGCCGGCGGCGTCGGCGGCGAGTCCGACTACGCCTTCACCGGCCGCTTCCAGTACAAGTTCGCGGGCGACTGGAGCCAGTTCAAGGACTTCACCAGCGCTTCGGGCAGCAACTGGGCGTGGATGCTCGGCGCGGCTCTCCACTACGAGGGCGGCGACTCCGAGGGTAACTCCTTCGGTGGCGGCGACTACAACTACCTCTCGTGGACCGCTGACCTCTCCTTCGAGGGCGACGGCTGGAACGCGTTCGTCGCCGGCGTCGGTGGCTACACCGACTTCGAGGACATCGGCGGCATCGCCGGTGCCGACGCTGACTTCGATGACTACGGCGTCGTCGTTCAGGGCGGCATCATGATCCCCGACACCAACTGGGAAATCTTCGGCCGCTATGACGCCGTCTTCCCCGACAGCGATCGCGCCGGCGATGACACGTTCAACGTCATCACCGCTGGTGTGAACTACTACATGCACGGCCATGCCGCCAAGCTGACCGCTGACTTCCAGTGGTTCATCGACGATCCGGCCGACACGAGCATCGCCTCGCCCTCGACCGGCATCGGCTTCCTCGGCGACTCCGACGAGGACGAGTTCGGCATCCGCCTTCAGTTCCAGCTGCTCTTCTAAGCCGCTGCGAAATCTCTGAATGCAACACCGGCCTGCCCTTCGGGGCGGGCCGGTTCTTTTTTTGCGATTGCGCGGATCAGTTCAGGCCGGAGGGGCGCGTCGCGACGAGGAGCCCGGTGAGCGAACCGGAGGCGTCTTCGATCTGCGCGAGGACGACATCGTCGGGGCGCTCGGTGGCGAAGAAGCCGCCGCCGCGGAAAGGTTGGCCGAACTCGTTGCGGCAGCTATTGAGATCGACCGAGGCGCTCGCGTTGGGGGCGACGGCGTCGATGTCGATGGAGTAGGCCGCGTTGATCCAGAGGCGCCCGGGGCCGAGGGTCTCGGGGCTGGTATTCGTGAATGAGAGGGTCGGCCCGTCGCGGAAGACCTGGACATCGACGACGGACTGGGTGTGCCCGGGGTAGCTGGGCCAGTCGCCGGTCGGATTAGTGGATGAGCACGCGGTGAGCGTGGAGATTGCGGCGAAAGTTGCGGGGATGATGGAAGTCCGGGTGCGCATGGACGTATCCTCGCGTCGATGGGCTGCGAGAGCAACAGCAGGAACGCGACGCCCCCCGAGCGCGGGATCGCGCCGGGCGGCGAGTTGATCGACGCGATGGCGGCGGCGCGGTCGGTCCGCGTTGACCCGCGTGTTCCGGCGCTGGTGGCGGGCTTCGATGCGCCGTTTTTCCAGGCGGGGCTCGCGGGGTATTCGGATGCGGCGATGCGTCTGGTGGCGCGTCGGCAGGGGTGCCCGTATTGCGTGACCGAGGCGCTGCTGGACCGGACTTTGTTGTGCGGCGGGCGGGGCTTTGCGAAGGCGGACCTCGGGGATCTGGCGGAGAACGTGCCGGGCGGCGCGGAGGATGCGCCGCTGGCGGGGCAGATCATGGGGAGCGATCCGGACGAGATGGCGGCGGGGGCGGTGATGATGGTTGAGCAGGGCAAGCGCGGCGCGCGGTCGTATCGGCGGATGCGCGACGAGCAGCAGACGACGGCGGGGGGCGTGCGCGCCGAGTTGGCTGAGGACGGGTTCGGGTTCGCCGCGATCGATGTGAACCTGGCGTGCCCGGTGAAGAAGATCAGCAAGAAGGCGCGGGGCGGGCACTGGTTGAGCGAGCCGGAGGGGGCGATCGAGATTCTGCGCGCGGTGCGCGGCGCGTTGCCGCGTGATGTGGTGACGACAGTGAAGATGCGGCGGGGGAGCGACGACTCGGCGGAGGCGGAGCGGAACTTCATGCGCATCTTCGATGCGGCGTACGAGATGGGGTACGCGTGGGTGACGGTGCACGGGCGGACGGTTGAGCAGAAGTACGTCGGGCCTTCGCGGTGGACTTTCCTGCGCGAGTTGGTGCGGATGAGGTCGGACCGGTTGATCTTCGGCTCGGGGGATGTGTGGAGCGCGGAGGAGATCTTCCGGATGATCGCGTACACGGGCGTGCACGCGGTGAGCGTGGCGCGGGGGTGTATCGGGGACCCCTGGGTGTTCCGCAGCGCGCGGCAGATGATGGCGGGCGTGGAGCCGACGGAGCCGACGCTGGCGGAGCAGCGGCGCGTGCTGATCGAGCACTTCGAGTTGAGCGTGGCGCTGAACGGCGAGCGGCTTGCTGGGCGATTGATGCGGAAGTTCGGGATCAAGTTCTCGCAGCATCACCCGCGGGCGGGTGAGGTGAAGGAGCGGCTGTGCCGCGTATCGACGACGGGTGAGTGGCTCGACGCGATCGATGCGTTCTATCCGTGCGATGCGGGAGCGGGTGTGCGCACGGGTGCGTGACACGCGCCCCGGTTGTGCGCATGTTTATGCCGAGGATGGCTGCGGTGTTTGCCGGCGGCTTGGCGGCGGGCATGGTTGCGTCCGGGTATGACCCGGAGGTGAATCATGCAAAGACGATGGACGGGCGCGCGGGTGCGCGCCGGAGTCGCGGGGATGGCGCTCGTCGCGGGCGGGTGTGTCGGGCCGGACGCTGCGCGGGATGTTGCGGGTGCGCAGCAGCAGACGATCACGGCGCTGTCGCAACGGTACGCGGGTGACTTGGCGCTGCTGGGCGATTTGCTTGAGCGTGCGCTGACGGCGCGGCGGGTGATGATTCTGGGCGGCTTGCACCGGGAGATGCTGGCGCGCGGGTACATCACGGCGGATTTCGGTGCGGACACGGGCCGGCTTGGGCGCGATCTGGCGGATGCGTCGGCGGCGAGCGCGATCGTGGACGA
Source organism: uncultured Phycisphaerales bacterium (assembly GCA_937879825.1). Lineage (GTDB taxonomy): Bacteria > Planctomycetota > Phycisphaerae > Phycisphaerales > UBA1924 > JACKHC01. Next base: position 2,114 of record CALFMQ010000395.1, on the reverse strand, counting down.
GGTGCGCCTCGGCCGGATGACTCCGGCACGGGCGGAGGCGTTCATCCGGGACTATTCGCTTTCGTTGCGGATGAGCGATGGCGGGGCGTCGCGGGACGCGATGCTGGCGCGGCTGGGCGCGGTGGCAACGCACGACGCGGGTGCGGCGGCGCTGCGGGAGGCGTACGCGGCGCATGTTGCGGGGGTTGCGCGGCTGCTGGAGGACGCCGACGCCAATGCGCGTGCGATCGCGGAGTTCGGCGCGTTCGAGCGCGATCGCGGCGGGTATGCGGAGCGGACGATTCTCGGTTTGTGGGAGCGCGCGGTGTTGCGCGAGATGGACGATCCGGCGCAGCGCGAGGCGGCGACGCGGTTGCTCGAGCGGGTGCTGGGACTGTTTGAGGAGCGGAACGATGGATGAGCGTGTGCATGATTTGAGTGTGCGGCTGGCGGGCGGCGGCGGGGTGACGCTCACGGACGATGAGCGGTCGTTGATCGTTGGGAGTCTGCGGGCGCTGATGGAGGCGGAACAGCGCATCGCGGTGCAGGAGCGGCTGCTCGAGAGTTTCGGGCAGGACCGCGGGGCGATTTTGCGGTTGATGTCGATCGGAGGGGAGGTCCGGTTCGGGGATGGGGGCGAGGTTGATCTGGATGCGCACGAGCGGGCGCGGGGGGTGCTCCGGGAGCGGATGGAGCGAGCGGGGAACGGCGCGGAATGGATCGGCGCGGTGCTGGACTTTGTGCGCGTGGTGGCGCTGTAGCGAGTCGGTTGGGGAATTGCGCTTCTGATTCGTCGTTTGGCGGGCTATGATTCTGGTGCGTCGGTGGGACGCGTCTTTACAGTGCAAACACGGGCTCATTTGGTGTGCGAGCGATGGCGGAGCGCGGAGCGGAGGATTCGGCTCGGAATGATCGGCCGACGGGCGACCTGGCCCGGACGGCGCGGGCGTCGGTGCGCGAGTCGCTGCGGCGCGCGGCCAAGTCTTTGAGGCGGGCGGGTACGTCGGGCGACGCGGAGTCGATTCACCGGATGCGTGTTGCGACGCGGCGCGCGCAGGCGGCGCTGCTCGCGTTTGGAGATCTGATTGGTGACGGCGAAGCGCTGGAGCGCGTCGGCGGCGACCTTGACCGGATGCGCAAGAGCGGGTCAAAGGCGCGGTCGTGCGATGTGGACCTTCGGGCGCTGGGAGATCGGCTGCGTGTGTGCGACGATGGCGAGATGGCGGCGGCGATCGGATTCGTGATGAGCCGGTTGTCGGGCGAGCGGGCGCGGGGGCGCGAGCGCGTCGGTCGGCTGGGCAAGCGTTTTGACTCGGACGGGTATCGGCGTGCGGCGAAGTGCGTTGTGCGTTCGATCGATGCGGGTGGTGCGGGCGAGCGATTGACTGAGTGGGCGATGAAGCGCGTGGGCGGTGCGCTGGAGGAGGTGTGGGCGCGCGGGAATGAGGGGGCGCTGGACGCGGAGCACCTTCACGAGCTGCGGATCGCGCTCAAGCGGCTCCGGTACCAGGCGGAGTTGTTCGAGTCGTTCGTCGCGTGGAGCGGGTGGCGGGGGATGATCGAGGCGTGCGCGGCGTGCCAGGAGCGATTGGGTCACGCGAATGACGCGACGGAGTTGGCGGTGCGGGTGCGCGGGATCGCGGAGGAACTGGATGCGTCGGCGTCGGGATGGGGCGGATCGTTGCGGGATGGGCTGGAGCGGCTCGCCGATGGGCTTGAGCGTGAGGGGCGGGAGCGCGGCGAGGCGGCGCAGTCGTGGTGGATGGGCGAGGGGAAGCGGTCGGTGGACCGGCTCATCGGGAACGGCTCGACAGGCGGGTCGAACGGGCCGATGATGGATCTGGACGCGGCGATGGACGCTGCGCTCACGGATGCGCGTCGGAGTCTTGAGGATCGGGGAACGGGCGGATGAGCGAACTCAACGGCACGCATGGGCTGGCGCGTCTGGCGGCGATTGACGTCGGGACGAACAGCATCCGATTGATGGTCGCGGAGGCGCGCGATGATGGCGGGTATCGCGTGCTGGATGACGAGAAGGCGGTGACGCGGCTCGGCGCGGGGCTGATCGAGACGGGGCGGATGCCGAGCGACGCGATCGTGGCGACGGCGGAAGCGGTGGCGCGGATGCAGCGGAT
>CALFMQ010000394.1 GCA_937879825.1 uncultured Phycisphaerales bacterium | reverse complement strand
TCCTTTTGTGACGACAAGCGGTGGCACCCGGCACTTGTTGAGTCCCCCTCACCCGGCGACTTCGTCGCCACCCTCTCCCTCGAGGGGAGAGGGTGCATCGCGAGCATCTGGTAGTGTTTGGGCGATGACACGGGCACGGATGCCGACGCTCTGGGACGATCACATGCGCGAAGCGGTGCGGGTTGATGTCGCGTCGGGGGGTGAGGCGCGGGCGGGGGGTGCGGTCGGGGTGCGGATGTCGATTCGGGTGCTGGCGTCGAGTTCGTCGGGCAACTGCTCGGTGGTGACGGTGACGCGTGGGGGGGGCGGCGGCGCGGGCGGGGAGCGGTCGCGGTTCCTGGTGGATGCGGGTTTGTCGCCCCGGCGGACGCGGCGGTTGATGGAAGAGAGCGGCATCGACCTCAAGGAAGTGCGCGGGATTCTGTACACGCACCTGGATGCGGACCATTGTCATGCGGGGTGGGTGAGCGTGCTGCCGGCGGGGGCGTGGATGCGGGTGCATCGCACGCACCAGCGTCGGGCGCGGTCGATCGGCCTGGATCGGCGGAAGATCACGGCGTTCGACGGCGAGGCGTTCGAGGTTGTTGAGGGGGTTGTGGCGACGCCGGTGATGATGGCGCACGACGGGCTGGGCGTGGCGGCATTCCGGTTTGATACGGGGGGGGCGGGCGCGGGGTCGCTCGGGTACGCGACGGATTGCGGCAGGGTGACGCGGGGATTGGTGGACACGCTGGCGGGCGTGGACACCTTGGCGATCGAGAGCAACTACTGCCCGTTTATGCAGGAGTCGAGCGGGCGGCCGGAGTTCCTGAAGCGCCGGATCATGGGCGGCGCGGGGCACCTGAGCAATCAGGAGTGTGCCAAGGCGGTGCGGCACATCAGGCCCAGGGAGCATGTGGTGTTGCTGCATTTATCGAGGCAGTGCAACACGCCGGAGCGGGCGTCGGAGCATCATGCCGAGGCGGGGTACGGGCTGACGGTGGCGATGCACGATCGCGCGACTGAGGAGATCGGGGTGGGGCGGCCGAGCACAGAACACAAAACACAAAGCACAGAGCACAGATAGGAGACCCCCTCCGTCACTCGCTGCGCTCGTGACACCTCCCCCGATAGGGATCGGGGGAGGGAGCGAAGAGCTGGGCATATGATCAGCTGCGATGCCTGTTTCATTCCTGCCGTTGGTTGTGCCGGTGCTCCTGATCGGTGTGCCATTGTTGTGCCTGATGGTGAGCAAGCGGGCGGCACTCATTGCGGCGATTTTCTCGTTCTTCAGCTTCGCGGTGATCATCGTGCCTGTTTATGTGAACGGATTGCGCATGCAGGCGCGCGCGGAGACCGGTGACGCAGAGAGCGCGTTCGAGTACGCGCGTTGGCTTGAGAATCACAGCGGACGGATCAATCGAGTGATCCTCTGGCCGTTCTCGCGCCCCGATGTTGAGAAGGGGTACGAGTGGGTTGAGCGAGCTGCGGAAGAGGGACATCCCGAGGCGATGTACGCGCTGGGTGTTCGATTGAAATATGGGTTGTTTGTGCCGAAGCCAAAGGGTTGGATGGGACCAACGGGGAATGTCTTCCCTCAGCCCGAGCGCGGTCAGGAGTGGATCGATCGCGCGATCAAGGGGGGGTACCAGCCGACGATTCAAGAGGACTGGTATTACTGGCAAGTATTCCGAAAATAGCTAGCTCACCGACCGGAGTTGGCGCATCGATGGAAGTTCTATCGACGGGGCCCTCGCTTGCGCTTCGGGCTCGTCAGGCGAGTCCCACGCAGCAGACGCAAACGCCGAAGGTGAGGGGTTTGGTGCGCACGTCGGAGAAGTTCGCGGCGCGGAGGGCGGCTGCGAGTTGCTCGCGGGTGAGGAATGTCTCGATGGAGCGGGGGAGGTACTTGTAGGCGCCGGACTTGTCGCGCGCGATGAGTGTCGCGGTGAAGGGCATGATGTGGCGGCAGTAGATGTTGTTGAGCCACGCGACGGGGGCGGGGCGGGGGTCGGAGAACTCGAGGACGATGAGTCGGCCGCCGGGCTTGAGGACGCGGCGGAACTCGGCGAGGGCGCGCGCGGGGTCCGAGACATTGCGCAGGCCGAAGGCGATGGAGACGATATCGAAGGAGGCGTCGGGGATGTCGAGGGCGGTGGCGTCGCCTTGTTGATACGAGATGTTGTTGCGGGCGGCGTCGGCCTTGGGGTGGAGGCGTTTGGTGCGGGCGATGTCGAGCATCTGGGGCGTGAAGTCGACGCCTGTGACTGAGGCGGCGCCGGCGTCGGCGAAGGCGCGGGTGAGGTCGCCGGTGCCGCACGCGACATCGAGGACGGTGTCGGTTGGTTTGACGGCGGCCATGCGGACGGCGGCCTTGCGCCAGGATTGGTCACGCCCGAAGGAGTGGAGTCGGTTGTTGAGGTCGTAGGAGTGCGCGATGGAGGCGAACATCGCGCGGACTTTCTCGGGTTTGTGGGCGTCGTGGTGCGGGTTGTGCGCGAGATCGGCGTCGGTCCATGCCTGCGCGGGGGGCGAGTGGTGTGGCGGGGAGGCGTTCATGAGGGGGCATGGTAGGGCGCGGGGGGGGCACGGGGGGCGTGATGGGTTGCGCGACGGGCGGGTGATGGGCGCGTACCCTATCAGGGGTTGGATGCACCGCTACGAGGAGCCGCAAGTCATGCTGCATGTTCGCGTGTTGATCGTTTGGGCGTTTGTCGTGTCGTCTGCGATGGTGATGACGGGATGTGTGACGAACGCCGCGACGGGCCGGAGCCAGTTGAACCTTCTGAGCCGCGACGAGGAGATCGCGCTGGGGGCGCAGGAGGGGGCGAAGATGACGCAGGCGTACGGCGGGGCGATTACTGATCCGCAGCTGGCGGGGTATATCGATCGGGTGGCGCGGTCGATGCTGCCCTATGTGGAGGGGAGTTACGGCGAGTTGCCGTGGGAGTTCACGTTCATCAACTCCGACGAGATCAACGCGTTTGCGCTCCCGGGCGGGAAGGTGTTCTTCACGAAGGGGCTGGCGATGCGCCTGACGAACGAGGCGCAGATGGCGGGTGTGCTGGGGCACGAGATCGGGCACGTGACGGCGGAGCACGCGGACAAGCACATCTCGCAGGCGCTGATTCTCAACGGCGGGATCGCGGTGACGGGCGCGGTGCTGGGTGATGGCGGCGTGGGGACGCAGATCGCGTTGCAGACCTTGCAGACGGGGAGCGGGCTGTTTGCGCTGAAGTTCTCGCGCGAGGATGAACTGGAGGCGGATCGATTGGGGATGCGGTACATGCGGAAGGCGGGGTACGACCCGCGCGGGCTGCGTGGCGTGATGGAGTTGTTCCTGGAGATGTCGGCGGGGGGGCGTCAGCCGGAGTTTCTGTCGACGCACCCGGACCCGCAGCGGCGTATCGATCAGATCGACGAGCGGACGAAGGGGCTCGGGAACACGACGCTGCGGCTGGACGCGGAGCGATTCCAGCGGGAGTTCTTGCAGCCGCTGCGCGCGAAGTACGGCGGGGGGAGCGTGAGCATGGTGGATGTTGAGACGCCGGCGAGTTGGTGCGGGTTGTGCGCGCACGGGGCGTGAGACATGGCTCACTCTTCGAGATGAGCCATGGCACCCGCTTGAGGGAGACCCCTCACCCGGTCACTTCGTGACCACCCTCTCCCTCAAGGGGAGAGGGTGCTGAGCGATCCCTCCGTCATTCGCGATGCTCATGATACTTTCCCCGCCCCCCCCAATGACGGCGGGGGGAGGGAGCTAGAGGACTGGGCCGAAGAGTTTGGCGGCGTTCTCGGCGAGTCGTGACCACTTGGAGCGCGCGAGCCATTCTTTGGCGTTGATCTGTTTCGCGTCGTTGATGTAGGACTTCTGGAGGTCGCGGACTTCGCGCGTGAACGACTCGCCGAAGAGGAGCAGGGTGAGTTCGAGATTCAGGCGGAAGGACCGGATATCGAAGTTGCCGGAGCCGACGATGGCGAAGGACTCGTCGACGGTGAGGGTCTTGGCGTGGAGCAGGCCGTTGGTGTGCTCGTGGATGCGGACACCGGCTTCGAGGAGTTCGGCGTAATAGGCGCGGGCGGCGGCGGAGACGAGGCGGTTGTTGTTCACCTTGGGGACGACGAGATCGACATCGAGCCCTCCCAGCGCTGCGGTGCGGAGCGCGACGATGACGGGTTCGTCGGGGACGAGGTAGGGGGTGGTGAGTGTGATGTTGCGGTCGGCCTCGTGGATGGCGCTGACGATGACATCGCGGAACGAGCCGACGGATGGGATGGGGGCGGTGGGGATGGCCTGGACGGCGACCTCGCCGTCGCGCGGCCAATCGGTGCGGAAGAGGGAGTCGGCGTCGGGGAAGGCGCCGGTCTCGTAGTGCCAATCTTCGAGGAAGACGAGTTGGAGGGAGTGGACGATCGGGCCTGAGAGGCGGACGACAACATCGCGCCACACGAGGCCGTCGGTGCGGCCGTAGGTCGGGTCGCAGAGGTTGCACGAGCCGGTGTGGGCGATGGAGGCGTCGATGATGGCGAGTTTGCGGTGATTGCGGAGGTCGATTCGGTGGAGGTGGTGGCGGAGTGGGTTGACGGGGAGGGCGGCGACGACTTCGACGCCGGCGCGGCGGAGATCGTGGCACGAACGCGAGCGGAGGAAGTGTTTGGACCCGGAGGCGTCGACGAGGAATCGGCACTGGACGCCGCGTTGTGCGGCGCGGGTGAGCGCTTCGAAGACGACGCGGGCGTCGGCGTCGTCGCGGACGATGTAGTAGAGGAGGTGGGCGTGGTGCTGGGCGCGGTCGATGTCGGCGGCGAGTGTGGTGGCGGCCTTGTGGGTGTGGTCGATGAGGTGGGCGTGGTTGTTGATGGTCATCGGCATGTTGCCGACGCGCTGGCAGAGGCGGACGTGGTCGCGGTGGCGGTAGGGGATTGTTGAGGCGGGGAGGGAGCGCTGGGCCTTGGGGTGCTTGCCGGTGGAGCGGGCGAACTCGGCGGCGGCGAGGCCGTACTGGCGGCCGCGCCGGGAGCCGAGGTTGGTGCCCCCGAGGAGGAGGTAGATGGCGAACCCGAGGAAGGGTGCGAAGATGATGATGAGGAGCCAGGCGGTGGCCTCGGCGGGCCGGTGGCGGGTGATGACCACGGGGGTGAGGAGGATGCGGATGGACCAGTCGCCGACGAGGAGGATGAGGGGGAGCCAGGACGCGATGTGGGTGAATATTTCGCCCATGCGGGATTGATGCTAGCGGGTCCCATAGGTCGATTCGGGGAATCGCCTATCGGCGCGTCCCCATCGGGCCGATCCACTTCTAGAATGTCCGACCCGCGGCGGTTCTCGGTCGTTGTGTGCGCTGCGGGATGAACCCGAACACCCTGCAACCACGGTGCTTAGAGATGACTTCTGCCCCGCGAGCCGTTCGCCCGTCCGTCAATGGTTGGAACTCCGAGTACCTGGATGCGCAGTACCAGGCGTGGAAGCGCGATCCCTCGGGGACTCCGGAGGACCTGGCGCAGTTTTTCCGCGGCTTCGACCTTGCGTATTCCAACGGCGCGGCGGCGGGCGCACCGGGGATGGTCTCGGGGAGCACGCGGGCGAGCGAGGACCGGGCGCAGAGCGCCGTGTCGTCGCTGATTCAGCATTACCGGGAGCGCGGGCATTTGTGCGCGGCGATCGATCCGTTCGGGCGCGAGCGCGAGATGCCGGCGTCGCTCCAGCCGACGTGGCACGGGCTGAGCGAGGGTGATCTGGAGCGGACGTTCGCGGCGGGGTCGTTGTCGCCGGACGGCGCGCCGATGCGGCTGCGCGACATCATCGCGCACCTCGACGACACCTATTGCGGGAGCGTGGGCGCTGAGTTCGCGTATGTCTCGGACGAGACGGAATGGAAGTGGCTCGCCGAGCGGATGGAGCGTACGCGGAACAAGCCGGCGTACGCGAAGGCGAAGCGTTTCCACATCCTGTTGCAGTTGTACCGCTCGGAGTTGTTCGAGAAGTTCTGCGCCAAGCGGTATCCGGGTGTGAAGCGGTTCAGTCTTGAGGGCGGTGAGGTGATCATCCCGATGCTCGACCGGTTCGTTGAGCAGGCGGGCGATGACTTTGATGCGGAGGAGATCGTGTTCGCGATGAGCCATCGCGGGCGATTGAACGTGCTGACGAACATCATCGGGAAGCGGTACGAGCAGATCTTCACGGAGTTCCAGGACGCGTGGACCGATGACGCGGTGATGGGCGGGGGTGACGTGAAGTATCACCGCGGGTACAGCGCCAATCGCGTGCTGCCGTCGGGCAAGCATGTGTGGCTTGCGATGAACTCGAACCCGAGCCACCTGGAGTCGGCGTGCGCGGTGGCGATGGGTCGTTGCCGGGCGAAGCAGCGTTTGCGCGGGGACCTGGAGCGTAAGCGTGTGCTGCCGCTGTTGATGCACGGCGACGGCGCGTTCATCGGGCAGGGTGTGATCGCGGAGAACTTCAACCTGTCGCAGCTGCGCGGGTACACGGTCGGCGGCACGGTGCACGTGGTGATCAATAACCTGATCGGTTTCACGACGGGTCAGGAGGATGCGCGGTCGAGCCGGTATTGCACGGACATCGCGAAGATGATCGAGGCGCCGGTCTTGCATGTGAACGGCGAGGACCCGGACGCGTGCGTGCATGTGATCGAGATGGCGCTGGAGTACCGGATGAGGTTCCAGAAGGACATCGTGATCGATGTTCTCTGCTATCGGCGTCACGGGCACAACGAGACGGACGAGGCGATGTTCACCCAGCCGCTGCTCTACAAGGAGATCAAGGACAAGCCGAGCGTGGTCAAGACTTACGCGGAGCGGCTTGTGGCGGAGGGCGTGATCGCGGACGCGGACGCCGAGCAGATCCGGGTGGGTCTGGATGAGCAGCTGGACAAGGCGTACGAGACGGTGCAGAAGACGCCGGTTGATCCGAACCCGACGCCGGGGCATCTGCGCTGGGACGGGATGGGCAATAGCTGGTCGTTTGACCAGGTGGACACGGCGGTTTCGCGCGGCGAGCTTGAAGAGATCGCGGCGGCGATGGGTCGTTGGCCGGAGGGATTTACGCCGCACCGGAAGCTGGTGAAGACTCTTCAGGAGCGTGCGAGCACGATCGAGCAGGGCAATACCTTTGACTGGGCGACGGGTGAGTTGCTGGCGGTCGGCGCGTGCGTTCTGGACGGGACGATTGTTCGGTTCAGCGGGCAGGACTCGTGCCGGGGTACATTCAGCCAGCGGCACGCGGTGCTGGTGGATGTGGAGACGGCGGAGCGGTATGTGCCGCTGAATCACATCCGTGAGCTGGGTCAGCCGGGCACGGACAAGGATGTCGGGACGATCGATGCGCAGGGTCGGCCGCGTCAGGCGAAGTTCTGTATCTACGACAGCCCGCTGAGCGAGTTCAGCGTGATGGGCTTTGAGTATGGATTCTCGCTGGCGGCGCCGAACATGCTGGTGATGTGGGAGGCGCAGTTCGGGGACTTTGCGAACGGCGCGCAGGTGATCATCGATCAGTTCCTGGCGGCGGGCGCTGCGAAGTGGAAGCGTTGGTCGGGGCTGGTGCTGCTGCTGCCGCACGGGTACGAGGGTCAGGGCCCTGAGCATTCGTCGGCGCGGTTGGAGCGATTCCTGAAGTTGTGCGGTGACAACAACATGATCATCGCGTTTCCGTCGACGCCTGCGCAGCACTTCCATATGTTGCGGCGTCAGGTGAAGGCGAGTTATCGCAAGCCGCTGGTCGTGATGACGCCCAAGAGTCTGTTGCGTTTGCCGGCGTGCCGCAGCAGCGCCGACGAGATCACGGGCGGGCACTTCCGCGAGATTCTTGGCGATCCCTCGATGGGTTCGGCGTCGGCGCGGAAGAAGGTCAAGCGCGTGGTGCTGTGCTCGGGCAAGGTGTTCTACGACCTTGACAAGCGTCGTCAGGACACAGGAAACGACGAGGTCGCGATCGTGCGCGTGGAGCAGCTGTACCCGTTGCACGCGGAGATGCTCAAAGAGGAGTTGTCTGAGTATCCGAAGGACGCGGAGTTGATGTGGGTGCAGGAGGAGCCGCGGAACATGGGGGCGTGGGGCCACATGCACCTGACGCTCCGCGACGAGTGGGGGATTGATCTGCCCTGCATCGGCAGGCCGCCGCGCGGGACTCCGGCGACGGGCTCGCCCAGCAAGCATGCGCAGGAGCAGGAGAACATCCTTGAGGAAGCGATCGGGTCGCTGCCCGCGGAGAAGAAATCGGCGAGCAAGGAACACGCCGGGGTACACTGATGATCGCACGGGCGTGCACGGAGGCGCCCTTTAGCCGGAGCGACACACGATGAGCACCGAGATCGTCATTCCGCCGATGGGCGAGTCGATTACCGAGGGGATTGTCGCCACCTGGCTGAAGGGTGACGGCGAGTACGTGGAGCGGGACGAGGAGATCGTCGAGATCGAGACGGACAAGATCACGATGCCGGTGCCCTCGCCGGCGAGCGGTGTACTCAAGCACACGGCGCACGAGGGGGACACGATCGAGGTGGGGGGCGTGGTCGGGGCGATCGATGAGTCAGCCAAGGCGCCCGAGAAGGCGGCGGCATCGAAGAGCGAGCCGGCCAAGGCGGAGAAGAAGAGCGAGCCCAAGCCCGCGCCCGCGGCCTCCAAGCCCGCGCCGGCGGCGGTGCCTTCGGGCGGCGGCGGCGGGGGGACGATTCTCGATGAGTCCCGGATCACGCCGGTGGCGAAGAAACTGGCGGACGAGAACCACCTGGATTTGTCGGGCGTTTCGGGGACGGGGCCGGGCGGGCGGATCCGCGAGCAGGATGTGCTGGCGCTGATGCAGACGCGGAAGAATGGTTCGGCGTCGTCGGGGTCGCATGCGATCGCGCCGGTGGCGGCTCCGGGGGCGCGGGGGGTGCGGCGGGAGCGGATGACGCCTCTGCGTCAGAAGATCGCGTCGCGGCTGGTGGAGGCGCAGCACACGGCGGCGATGCTGACAACCTTCAACGAGTGCGACATGACGAATGTCATGGGGCTGCGGAGCGCTTGGAAGGACGAGTTCGAGAAGATGCACGGGGTGAAGCTGGGCTTCATGAGTTTCTTCGTGAAGGCGGCGTGCTCGGCGCTGAAGAAGTTCCCGAATGTGAACGCCTCGATTGTGGACGGCGAGAAGGGCCCGGAGGTCGAGTACCACGACTACTGCGATATCGCGGTGGCGGTGGGGACGGACAAGGGGCTGGTGGTCCCGGTGCTGCGGAACGCGAATACTCTGGATTTTGCGGGTGTGGAGTCGGGGATTCTGGAACTGGCGCACAAGGCGCGTGAGAACCGGCTGACGCTCGAGGACATGCAGGGGGGGACCTTTACGATCTCCAACGGCGGCGTGTACGGCTCGATGATGTCGACGCCGATCCTGAATCCGCCGCAGAGCGGGATTCTGGGGATGCACAACATCATCCGCAGGGCCGTGGAGAACCCGGACAGCCCCGGCTCGGGCGAGGTTGTGGTGCGGCCCATGATGTACCTGGCGCTGTCGTACGATCACCGGATCGTGGACGGCGCGGGGGCTGTGGGCTTCCTGAAGCATGTGAAGGAATGCATCGAGGATCCGCGGCGGATGCTACTTGGCGTTTAAAGCGCAGAACACAATGCACAGAGCATGGATTCAGCCCCGGTCAAAGATCGGGGTTTTTCATGGATTTGGGGAGTCGTTGCGTGACGTTCCGCGACTCCGTCCGCTCGCTGCCGCTCGCGGCTCTAACTCTGCGGACCCCCTCCGTCACTCGCGATGCTGGTGACACCTCCCCCGCCGGCGGCGGGGGAGGGAGCGAACTGTGCTGCTTGTGGCTTGGCCACGAAGATGTGGCACCTGAAGAACTGACACGGGCAAGTCTTCGACTTGCCCATGGCACCCGACAACGGCACCCGACCCGAGTCAGGCGGCGGCGACGGCGGGGCGGCGTGAGGTTTCGATCGCGATGATCTGGCGTCCGGGCTCGTTGTGGTCGACGCGGCGGACGACGCCCTGGGCCATGGTGGAGCCGGTGAGGATGGTGCCGTGGGCCCACTGGACGGCGATGTCGACTCTGTCGCCCACGGCGTAGGGCCGGTCGCGGCGGACCTCGACGCGGACGCCTCCGGCGGAGACATCGTGCGTGACGCCTGTGGCGAAGGAGAGGCGCAGGGGGTCCCTGAGTTTGCAGGGCTTTGTGACGGCGTTTCTCGGGTGGAGGCGTCGTTCGTGCGACATGGCGAGGGTCATTTCGGGGTCTCCGGATGTGTGCCCCGGCGGGTGCGCCGGGGGTCTCGCTCTCGCCTCCCGGGGGATGAATCGGCTGAAAACAGACGCGGGTTTTGCGTCGGATGCAGAAAATCGTGCGGTGAAATCGGCGGGCCGGTCGGGGGCGGGGGTGGTGCGAGGGCGAAAATACCCTTGAAAAATAGGGCCAAAATGCGGTCGGTTGGTCGATTGTGACTTGTGCCGCGGGGCGCTCTGGCGTAAAAACCCCGCGGAAACAGGGCCACACGGAGGTTCCCAGGCCCTGCGAGTGCCACATCACCGCCGTTTCGGAGGAAGCAAATGGCCGCGAGAACGAAGAAGAAGACGACGACGAAGAAGAAGACCACCAAGCGTGCGACGACGAAGGCTGCGGCGAAGAAGCCGGCCAAGGTTTCGGCGTCGAAGGAAGTCCGCACCAAGAGCCAGATCTTCACGGAGATCGCCGAGCAGGTCGGCATTTCGAAGAAGGAAGTCGGCGCGGTGTTCGATGTCATGCAGGCGATGGTCGGCGCTGACCTCAAGAACGGTTCGGGCGAGTTCCGTATGCCCGGCATGTTCAAGGTCACGAAGAAGCGCATCCCGGCGAAGCCGAAGCGCAAGGGCATCAATCCGTTCACGAAGGAAGAGCAGTGGTTCGCTGCGAAGCCCGCGCGGAACGTCGTGAAGGTGCGCCCGCTCAAGGGCCTGAAGGACATGGTCTGACCGACCGGTTCTGACTACAACGATCTGAAATGAGTCCTCTGAGCCGGGCGCATCGTGCGCCCGGTTCTGTTTTTGCGCGCATCAGGCGCGGGCGGCGTCGAGGAGTTTGCTGGCGCGGTCGGGGTCGATGGTGTTGCGCCAGTCGCCGGACTTCTTGATGAACGAGCCGACGATGACGGCGTCGGCGATCGAGAGCATCTCGCGCGCGTTGCCGGGCGTGACTCCCGAGCCGACGAGGAGCGGGAGGGACGATGCGTCGCGGACGGCGCGGAGGTCGTCGGGGGTGGTTTCGCGGCCGGGGGCGACGCCTGTCACGATCAGCCCATCGGCGCCGAAGAATTCGGCGGCGCGGGCGGTCTGGGCGATGTCGATGTCGGCGGTGATGGCATGGCTCGCGTGCTTTTTCTTGATGTCGGCGAGGATGGCCACTGAGCCAGCGCCGATGGCGCGCCGGTAGCGGAGCAGGGGCCCGGCGTCGGCCTCGGGCATGAGTCCTTCGTCGGCGACGGAGGCGAAGGCGAAGCCCTCGGCGCGGATGAATGCGAGGTCGCTCGCGTGCGCGACGGCGAGTGCTGCGCGATTCGCGCCGGCGAGGATCTGGATGCCGACGGGGATGTCGATGGCGCGGCGGACCTGCGCGGCGACGGCTGTCATGGAGGCGGTGATCTCGGGCCCGACCTCGCGGAGGAGGTAGGGGGCGTCGTGCATGTTCTCGATGATGATGGCGTCGAAGCCGAGTGAGGCGAGGAGCGACGCTTCTTCGGCGGCGCGGTCGGCGATGACGGCGACGGGGTCGGCGGCGTTGGGCGTGGCGGGGAGCGCGCCGACATGG
>CALFMQ010000393.1 GCA_937879825.1 uncultured Phycisphaerales bacterium | reverse complement strand
GCGCAACAGTAATCTCCGGTAGAACCGGTGAGTTCTTGCATGTATTCCGAGGCGAACAGGCCGGCAGCTACTTCGGATATTCGGTCTCTGGCGCAGGCGATGTAAACGGAGACCAGCATGACGACCTGATCGTCGGCGCACAGTTCTCAGGAACGAACGGGCTTCATAGCGGAAGCGCATTCGTCTACTCCGGCGCAGACGGCACCGTTCTATATGCATTCCATGGAGACGACTCCGGTGATTTCTTCGGGCAATCAGTTGCAGGAGCCGGAGACGCAAACAACGACGGCATCTCGGACTTCGTTGTGGGAGCGTGGGGCGACGATAATCTCGGAAGCGAGAGCGGAAGCGTTCGATTGTTCCTCAGCGTCCCGTTCCCGGGGGCGCCCGAACCTTGTCCCGGCGACATCAATGATGACGGACTGGTCGACTGCAACGATCTCAACGTGATTCTGTCCAGCTGGAACAACGACTGTCAGTAGTTCGGTGCCACCGCCTGCCTCACCAAGCGCCGACCCCCTCTCCTCATGGGGGGTGATCGAACACATCACATAGCAGCGGCCGCGCCCCTCCCGCTAAGGTTCTCCGCATGGAACCCTCCGAACTCTCCATGCCAAGCCCCACCATCGACGACCTCACCAAGCGACTCGGCTTCCGCCCACCCGCTGATCTCGTCCGTCTCATCAAACTCGCCCACGAACTCGATCCAGACGGCGGCTACAACGGGCTCGATACCTTCGACCTCCGATTCATCGAAACCGTGCTCGGCCCCGACGCCAGCCCCGATGTCTGGGATACCTACCCCGATCAACCGCTCGAGTGCTTCGCCATCGCGCACTCCGGCATCGGCGACTTCGTCCCCGTCATCCTCGTCGATGATCCCGACCGCTCCGCGGACAACGCCGTGTTCGCGTGGTGGGCCAGCAGCCAGTATCTCATGTTCTACGCCGACGGCATCGTCGACTCCATCGCGCAGTACGGCGTCGACACAAGCGAAGACCTCGACGATCTCCTCAATGACAACGACCGCGAGCAGTTCGAGCGCTGCTTCGCGGCGTTCGAGCGCGAGTTCGGCATCAAACCCGCGCCACCGACCCAGAACCCGAATGATGAGGTCGCGCTTCAGAACAGAGACGTCGCCTTGACGGTCTCAGATGGCCCGTCGTACGAGGGCAGCATCGCCGCGTTCGAACGCCGCCTCGCCCGCCCCGGCATCCACCCCACCGCCGACGGCGCCGGCGCACTCGTCCCCGACGACAAGACCGACCGCGCCTATCTCAGAGAGTTCCAGGACGACCGAACCCGCCGCAACAAACTCCCGCGCGATGAACAGGGCCTCGCCGTCCAGACCATCCTCGCCAAGGCGCGCGACCGCCTGAATGCCGGCGAGAGCGGCACCGCGCTCGTCGTCGCCCGCGACCTGTGGCACGACTGCGGCGGCGAAGATTCACCACTCTCGCGATCCATCACCGAACTCCTCATCGACGCCTACACCGCCCTCGACCGACCACTCCTCGCCCGCCGCGCCCGCGTCCGCATGGACTGGGTCATCGAGGTCGATCGCGAGTCCGAAGAACGCAGAAAACGCCGCGAGCGCGAACAACCCGAGCACTAATCGCCGGCTGCCACCGCTTGTCACTCGCAGAGTGCAATCCGTGCTGTTCTTTCCTTGATGCCTCGATGGCTTGATCCCTTGATGCCTGTTCTTCTCTGTGCCCTCTGTGTCTCTGTGGTAAGTTTCCTCCCCCTTCCGTCGGGTGCATCTCGCGCCCCCGCACCGCCTCCGCAGCCGCGGCAGGAGCAACGCGCAACCCGTCAATCCCCCTGCCTTCACCCGGAAATCCCTCGGGTCATCCCCCCACTTTCGTCGCAACACCCCGAATTCCGCACCACTTTCTCCCGGATCGACTTACATTGTGAAGCGTCCGGGCGGCCGGAACGGACCCGCCGCATCCACCGGAAGGGAAAGAAACTTCTAGGGAGAGAACGAAACATGTCCATCAAGACCACCCTCGGTGCGGCCGCGATCATGGCCACCGCCGGCGCCGCTTTCGCCGGCTTCGCCGGCCAGACCATCCTCGGACCCATCACCAACGGCTCCATGGTCAGCGGCGACACCACCGGCGCCTCCGATGACAACGACGGATTCACCTCAGGCGATCACTTCTTCTTCATCTGGAACGCCGGCGACGATGTCTGGCAGCTCGACTGGCCCGGCGGCGACATGACCGTCACCATGACCTACGACAACCTCTTCGCCGATCTCGACCTCTTCCTCTACGAGCCCGGCTCCTACGACGACTCGTTCAACTACAGCATCATCAATACCGGCACCGAGACCATCCTGGCCCCCGGCGCCGCCGCGGGCACCTACTACATCGTCATCGACGGCCCCAACTCGGGCGATGTCGGCGCCTACAACCTCAGCGTCATCCCCGCGCCCGGCGCCGCAGCACTCCTGGCCTTCGGCGGCCTCACCGCCGCCCGCCGCCGCCGCAACTAACCACACCCCGCAAGAACACACTTCTCGCAAAGCGCCTCTCAACCACGAGAGGCGTTTCTTCATATTTCGAATTCCGGATGCTCCCCTCCTTCCTCTCCCTCCACAACCTCCTCCGAATCTGTGCTCTGTGTTTTGTGCTGTCTCTTTCCGCCAGGCGCCACCGCTTGTCCCTCGCAGAGTGCAAGCGGTGCTGTTCGTTCCTCGATGCCTCGATGGCTTGATCCCTTGATGCCTGTTCTTCTCTGTGCCCTCTGTCACTCTGTGGTGAGCCTCCTCACCCTTCCGCCACCGCTCTCCCGTGTCGCTCGGCATACGGTGCTGCGCGGTCACGTGTGAAACCCCATCGCCCGCGGGTTCCGCTCCGCCGCGACCGAAGTTATGGGTCGCAGCACCGTGCCCCAAGGACGGCATTTCCCCTCAGAATCCCTTGGAGCAAAGTCGGATACTGGGGTACAGTCTTCCCAGAGTCACCCGCGCCAAGGACCGCGCGCGTTATGCACCGGGTCAAGAGGAGAGTTTCGACATGCAGAGTTCTGTTGTTCTATCGATCGCCGTCGGCGTCGTGGGGGCCGCGGCGTGCAGCGCACCCGCCGCCGTGTACTACCAGTCGTCGTCAGGGACGCTCGATTTCGTGAAGGCCGACTTCGCCGACCCCACCGACCAGGCGAACTGGGACATCATCTCCCTCAGCGTCGCGCTCACACGCGGCGACAACCAGGGCCTCTACAACGTCTTCACCGAGGCGCAGTACAACGAGTTCGCGCCCGGCGGCACGATCTGGTACTTCGGCGCCACCGTGCAGGATGTGATCGATGGCGCGATCACGCTCGCCGACTTCGACTTCTGGGCACAGGCGCACGGCAACGCGCCCTCGAGCACTGTCGGCGTGGACGGCGTGATGTACATCCAGGCCGAAGACATCTATGTCGACATCCGCTTCACCCAATGGACAATGGGCAATAACGGCGGCGGATTCGCCTACACACGCGGCATCATCCCGGCGCCCTCGGCACCCTTCACGCTCCTCGGCGGCATGGGCTTGATCGCCTCGCGTCGGCGTCGTTGAGGGATCAGTCGGAGCACAACGCCGCCGCAACGAAAAACTGTCCTCAAGAACGCACTTCTCGCAAAGCGCCTCTCAACCACGAGAGGCGTTTTTTCATCTTTCGAATACCGGATGCTCCCCTCCTTCCTCTCCCTCCACAACCTCCTCCGAATCTGTGCTCT
>CALFMQ010000392.1 GCA_937879825.1 uncultured Phycisphaerales bacterium | reverse complement strand
TTGAGCATGTTGCCGGCGTCCATCGCGCCCTCGGCCTTGCCGGCGCCGACGATGGTGTGGAGTTCGTCGATGAAGAGGATGATGCGGCCTTCGGATTGCTTGACCTCGTTGAGGACGGCCTTGAGGCGCTCCTCGAACTCGCCGCGGTATTTCGCGCCCGCGACGAGTGAGCCCATGTCCAACGCAAAGACAGTCTTGTCCTTGAGTCCTTCGGGGACATCGCCCCGCATGATGCGCTGGGCGAGCCCCTCGACGATGGCGGTCTTGCCGACGCCGGGCTCGCCGATGAGGACGGGGTTGTTCTTGGTCTTGCGTGAGAGGATACGGATGGCGCGGCGGATCTCGGCGTCGCGTCCGATGACGGGATCGAGTTTGCCGCGGCGCGCTTCGGCGACGAGGTCGCGGCCGTAGCGCTCGAGCGCTTCGTATGTTGCTTCGGGGTTCGCGCTGGCGACACGCTGGTGCCCGCGCACGGCGTTGAGCGTTGCGAGGAATACGTCGCGGGTGATGCCGAATCGCTTGCAGACGGCGCCCGCTTCGGTGCGGTCGCTCCCCCCTGCTTCTGAGAGAATCGCCAGGACGATGTGCTCGACGGAGACATATTCGTCCTTGAGGCGCTTGGCTTCGTCCTCGGCTTTGACGAGGAGGTTGGAGAGGCGCTGGGTGAGGTAGATCTTGGTGGGGTCGACGCCCGGCCCGCCGCGCGAGGGGCGCTTGTCGAGTTGATCGTGCATCGCGGATGCGAATGCGAGGGGCTCGACTTCCATGCGCGAGAGCAGGCGGGGGAAGAGCCCGTCGGGCTGCTCGGCGAGCGCGAGCAGGACATGTTCCGCGTCGACCTCGATGTGTCCGAGTCGGACGGCGAGGTTCTGTGCGCTCTGCAGCGCTTCCTGTGATTTTTGCGTGAGGCGGTTGAAATCCATCGTGCTCGGCTCCCTGATTGGCACGGAACGGTAGGCCCCGGCCGGACTGATCGATGCAAGCGGGATGCCGGAAGCGATCGGGGTCGTGCGGAGAAAACCGGCGTTTGCAGCATGTTCGCATGGATCTGATTGCCAGAGGTGGCAGTTGGCGGCGGCTGGTTGCCAAAGTGACAGATTGCGCGCGTCTGGGGCGGATGGAATGGGCGGTTATCCGGGCGGAACAGGACGCCGCACATCGGCACGGGTGTTGCATTGGGAGTCGTGTCGGGGCGTGCGAAACCCCGGCGGCACTCTGAAACGAATGACAAGCCATCACTCAAGGAGGTATCCGATGAACATCATGAAGCGTCAGCGTTCGGTCCCCGCGTCCCTGATCGAGATCCGCTCGCCTTTCGACCGGCTGTTCGAGGACCTGATGTCGAACTCGATCCGCGCCTGGCCGGGCTCGGCGGAGACTGCGGGCGAATGGGTGCCCGCGCTGGACATCTCGGAGACGGAGAAGGATGTTCGCGTCCGCGCTGAGGTCCCGGGCGTTGACCCGGAGAAGCTGGACATCACGATCAACAACGGCGTGCTCTCCATTTCGGGGTCGAAAGAAGAGACCAAGGACGAAGAGGGCGAGAGTTTCCACCGCGTGGAGCGCCGGTACGGGTCGTTCCTGCGGCAGGTGACGCTTCCCTGCGATGTGAATGAGGACAAGGTGGACGCGGAGGTGAAGGCGGGCGTGCTGCATGTTCGGATGCCCAAGAGCACGGCGGCGACCCCCAAGAAGATCGCGATCAAGACTCACGGGTGATTTGTCGCCCGAGGTGATGTCGGCACGACTGTGTTCGCGCCGGGGATGCCGAGAGGTGCCCCGGCGCTTTGCTGCGCGGGCGAACTGAAACGGGAGCGATCAGGATGGAACACCAGGGCGCGGAGATCGCGAAGTGGCGGGTTGTTTGTGGATGGATCGCGGTGTCGCTCAATCTGTTGACGGCGTGCCTCTGGGGATTCTGGGGCGGGATTGAGGGATTCCATGAGGGTTGGTGGCATGGTTCGTGGTGGACGAATTTCCTGATGACATTCGCGTACCTGATTCCGATGGTCTGCTTCGTGGGTCTGGGTGTGCTGGGGGTGTTGCTGCCGCGTGTTGGAGCGGTGGTTGTGCTGCTTTGCACCGTGTGGTTCTGGTGGTGGTGGGATGTGCCGGGGCGATTAGCGCATGGGCGGATGGTGTTGCCGGGGCTGTTGATGTCGGGTGTCGGCGGGTTGTTCATGATGCTGTGGTGGTTCGGGCGTGCGCGGCCCAGGCGTTGGGCGCTGCTATTGACAGTTGGGTTGCCCGTGACCACAGCGCTGGTCTCTGGCGCTCCGATGGCGTGGCGCGTTGCGACACGCGTTGATGATGGGTTCGCGGGCGCGCGCGTAGTGCATGGAAACGGCGTGGCGCTGGAGTGGGCCCCGCGCGGGCCCGGATGGCCGATCGAGGGCGGATGGGATTGGCATGAGGCCATGCGTGTCGCGGCGCGGTTGTCCGAGGACGGCACTCGACTTGAGGCGGATGCAGTGAACTCGTGGCGCCTGCCGATGCGGGATGAGGTCGTCCGCTCGCTCGGGCGGCATGGGAGGAACGCGGGCGGCGCGCTGGATGAGGCCTCTGGGCACGCTTCGTATGAAATGGGTCCGGACAAAGAGAGCCCGCTGTGGACGGCCCGGAGCGAGGTCATTTACTGGTGGACAGCGGACGAGAGCGACGAGTCGAGCGCGTGGTCGATCGCCTACAACGGACGGCTTTTGAGGCGGGAGAAGGGCCACGGCATCGGGACGCTCGGATTCCGTTTGGTCCGGGAACCGGCGGGCCTGGAGCGCTAGGGTTTGACAGCGTGGACTTCGGCGGGGTAGTTTCATGCGTGTTGAGACCGAGTCTCAACAAAGCGGGCCGCT
Source organism: uncultured Phycisphaerales bacterium (assembly GCA_937879825.1). Lineage (GTDB taxonomy): Bacteria > Planctomycetota > Phycisphaerae > Phycisphaerales > UBA1924 > JACKHC01. The sequence continues at coordinate 3,830 of CALFMQ010000392.1, read as the reverse complement.
TTGGCCGATTGATGGACGGGGCATGAAGCAGGTCATCCGAAAGCTCGGGATCGCGGGGTTCATGTTCTTCTTCGTGAAGGGCCTGGTGTGGTTGGCGCTTCTGGGGGGCGGTGCGGCGGCGGTTCGCGGATGCGGAGCCGTGCCATCAACTGCGGCGATCGAAACGCCGATTCAGACATTGACGGGGGTCTCGGAGAACAAGCGATGAGCATCGGCGACCGGCTTCGTAAAGAGACGCGTGATCTTCACGACGCGGCGGAGCAGCATGCGTTCCAGAGGTCGCTTTTCAAGGGGACGCTGCCGCGCGAGATGTACATCGCCAATCTCGGTCAGCTCTATCTGGTTCACAAGGCGCTCGAGGCGAGGATTCGCGAGCGGATTTCGGACACGCCCGCGCTGGCGGGCGTTGTGCGTGAGTACCAGTTCCAGGAGCCGTACCTCGCGGAAGACCTGGCGCATTTCGGGGTGGACATCGGGTCCATTCAGCCCGTGCCCGCCACGTCGGCTTTGATCGAGAAGATCGAGCGGGCGGCGGAGACTGCGCCGGTGGCGCTGCTCGGGCATCATTACGTGCTCGAGGGGAGCAACAACGGTTCGCGGTACATCGCGCGGAATGTCGCCAAGGCGTACGGGCTTTCGATGGGCGGGCCGGGACTCCGATACCTGGATCCTTACGGGGAAGATCAGCCGGCGAAGTGGATGGAGTTCAAGACCGATCTGCTGGCGGTTTCGCTCAGCGAGTCTGAGCAGGACATCGTTGTCAGCGCAGCCCGGGAGATGTTCTCGGCGATCGCGGCGATCGGCGGGGAACTGCTGGAGCCGCAGCCCGCCTAGGCGGTCTTGCGCACGCGTTCGGGCTACACTTGTCCCCCCTGCAGGGATGTCCCGAGTCCGACCCGCGTAGCGAGAGCATTCCGTGACAAATGAACGCAAGGTGGCGCCGCTGGGCATCGCGATCCGCACGGTTGTGGGTGTGGTAGTGCTTGTCGCCGCGCTGGGTGTGTTCGGCTTGCTGAAGGCGACACGGCCCGAGGCGCCGAAGCGGGCGCGGGTGGAAGACGGCAAAGTTGTGCGCGTGGTGACGGTTTCCGAGGTGCGCGTCGAGCGCGGTTGGGCGGGGTACGGGACGGCGCGGGCGCTGCGGAGCGCGGATGTCTCGGCGCAGGTGAGCGAGCGGGTGGTTGAGCGCCCGGAGACTATTGAAGAGGGTGTTCGGGTCCGCCGGGGTGATCTGATCGCGGCGCTGGATGCGCGCCCGTTCGAGGACGCGGTGGCGCAGGCGGAGCAATCGGTGGCGCGGCTTACGGCGAGTCTGGAGTCGATCGATATCGAGGAGCCGACCTGGCGGCGGGCGCTGGAGCTGGCGCAGGACGCGGTCCGGATCTCGCGCGATGAGCTTGAGAGGTTGCGCACGGCGGTCGCAGACGGCGGCGGGAGTCTGATCGAGGTTGATCGGTTGGAACGCGAGTTGACGCTGCGTGAGCGCGAGGCGAACGAGCTGTCGCGTCAGGTCGCGCTCATCGAGCCGCGGCGGGCGGAGTTGCGCGCGGAGAAACGTGCGGCGGAGTCTCGGTTGGCCACCGCGCAGCGCGATCTCGGGCTGACGCGGATCACGGCTCCGATCTCGGGCGTGATTCAGACGCTCGGCGTCGAGGAAGGCGAGTGGGTATCGATCGGCGCCCCTGTGGCCAGGATCGTGGACCTGTCGCGGATCGAGATTCCGGTGCAACTGGCGCTGTCGGCGTCGGGGTCTATTCGTGTCGGCGATCGGGCCTTCGTGCAGGCGGGCGGGGCGGGGGTGGGCGCCTGGGAGGGGCGAGTGTCGCGGATCGCGCCGGAGGCCGACTCGGGTCGGCGGTCGATCACGGTGTTCGTGGAGGTGGAGCAGGATGTGCCGACGGATCGCCCGCCGGGTCTGGTTCCCGGATCGTTTGTGCGCTCGACGGTGTTCAACGGTCGGGGCGCTGATCGGTTCGTGGTGCCGCGGACAGCGATCAACGGCGGGCGGGTGATGATCGTGAATGGTGATGGTCTCGCGGAGACGCGGCGGGTCTCGGTCGCGTATTACACCGAGGGCGCGTTCGAACGAGTGCATCCGAACGAGCGCGAGTGGGCCGTCATCGAGGACGGATTGGCGCTTGGCGAGCGCGTGATCATTTCGAATCTGGACGAGGTGCACGACGGCGAACTGATCGCGGCGGTCGATGTGCGTGACGGCGAGGTCGCCGAGCGTACGGGCGCCGGAGGCGGCCCGGGTTCCGCGGCTGGGGGTCAGCGGTGAGTCTGTCGAGTTTCGGCGTCCGCAAGCCGGTTGTTGCGAACCTGGTGATGTTCGCGCTGATCGGCGCGGGCTTGATCTTCGGGCTGAGTCTGCGGCGGGAGTTTTTCCCGGAGGTTCGTCCGAACCTCATCACGATTACCGCGCCGTATCCCGGCGCCTCGCCGAGCGAGGTGGAGAAGTCGCTGGCGGTCAAGATCGAGGATGCGGTCATCGATGTGGACGGCATCAAGGAGTTGAACACCGTCGCGAGCGAGGGTGTGTGTTCCGTGACGCTCGAGCTGGAAGATGGGGTTGATATTGACGCCGCGGTCTTCGAGGTTAAACGGAAGATCGATGCCCTTCAGGACCTGCCCGATGAGAGCGAGCGGATCATCGTGGCGGAACTGGAGCCGAACTTCCCGGTGATCAACCTGTCGCTCTTCGGCGATGGCGATCCGAAGGTGATGAAAGATGCGATTCGTGAGATCGAGGCGGACTTGCGCTCGCTCGCGGATCGCGGCATGGGCGACATCGTGGTGTCCGGAGTGCGGGGGGATGAGATCAAGGTGGAGGTGTCACCATCGGCGCTGCTGGAGCATTCGGTGAGCTTGCCGGCGGTCGCGGACCGGATTCGTCAGTCGATGCTTGAACTCCCGGGCGGGGCGGTGCGCTCGGGGACGAACAACACGGCGGTGCGGACGCTCGGAGCGGAAGAGACGGCGGAGGAAGTCCGGCGTGTGGTCATCAAGGCGGAGGACGGGCGCGTCGTTCGGCTCGATGAGATCGCCGATGTGCGCGAGGACTTCGAAGAGGTGGACCTGTTCTCGCGCCTCAACGGCAAGCCGGCGGTGAGTCTGACGATCTACAAGTCGGGCAAGAAGGACGCCGTCGAGATGGCGGAGATGGCCAAGGCGTACGCGGCGGGGCGACGCGGTGAGACGATCAGAATGACCCTCTCGGAGCGCGTTGCGTCGATGATGCGCCCGCCCGCGCCGGAAGGGACGACGCCCGAGCCGGCTTCGAACAGATTGGCGGCGTATCAACTCGGGACCTCGCATCAGAAGCCGTTACCGGGCGAGTTAGCGGTGACGACGGACCTGGCGCGGTTCATCGTTGGACGCCTTGAGTTGCTCTCGCGGAACGCCTTGCAGGGCGGCGTGCTCGTATTGATCACGCTCGTGCTGTTGCTGAACTTCCGCGTGGCGTTCTGGGTGGCGGTGGGCCTGGTGATTTCCATACTCGGGACTCTGGCGGCGATGCACTTTGCCGGGATCACGCTCAACTTGCTCACGATGTTCGGTTTGATCATCGTGCTCGGGCTGCTCGTTGATGATGCGATCGTCGTCGCGGAGAACATCACGGCGCGGCACGAGCGCGGCGAGCCGCCCATCGAGGCGGCGGTGCGCGGGACGCACGAGGTGAACTGGCCTGTGATCGCGACGGTCCTGACGACCTGTCTCGCGTTCATGCCGCTGTCGCTGATCGAGGGCCAGATCGGCGATCTGCTCGGGATCCTGCCGCTGGTCGTGGTCGTGGCGTTGAGCGTGTCGCTCATCGAGTGCCTGTTCAT
>CALFMQ010000391.1 GCA_937879825.1 uncultured Phycisphaerales bacterium | reverse complement strand
GGAGGAGTCGATGGCGATGAGCGTGCCGCCCGCGTCGACCCATTGCCTGAGCGCCTCGCCCATCTTGGTGACGGGGCTCTCGCCCCACGCCGCGGGAACGATGATCGTGTTGTAGCGACGCAAGTCGGCGAACGAAGCGCTGTCGGCGTCGATCATGGAGAGCGGCAGGCCCATGCGATAATCGAGTTCGTGCCAGACCGCGCCGACATCGTAGAAGTTCACGGAGTCGCGGGAGACCAGCGCGATGCGCGGGCGTTCGAGGAGCACGAAGTTCTCGCCTCCGAGGTCGGGGAGTTCGCCCTCGCCGAGACCGGTGTTGACGGCGATCGCATCGAGGCCCAGGGCGCGCGACGTGTCCTGCACGGACTGGCGGAGGTCGCCGTTGAACCGTCGGTTGTCGTCGATGGTGACGACGACGGAGCCGCGTGAGAAGGATTGGTCTGCCCATGTGACCGGCTTGGTTGCGATGCGAACCTCGACGCCGCGCTCCATCAGTTGGGCCGCGAGCGTCGCGGTGTCGTCATCGGCGCCATCGACGACCCACGCGACATCGGCGGCGCCGACCGGCACCGATCGTGACGCCGGGGCCTCGAACGAATCGAGGCGCGAGGGGGCACCGGCGGCGAGTTCGTACGCATCGAGACCGAACATCATGGGGATGTTCCACGCGGTGACATCGTAGATGCGTGTTCGACCCTTGTTGAGGATCTCCTTGCGCTCGCTGGCGAGGTACTCGTCGCTCATGCGCCGGTCGAACTCGAGCATGGTGGCGATGAGGTGCGCTTCGGGCTGCGCGTTGCGAACGATCAGCGTGCCGGGCGGGAACTCGCGATTGTCGATGGTGCGTCCGAAGACATCGGCTCCGGAGGCACGGAACGCGTTTGCGGCGACACCGACGTCGAATCCTTGGAGTTGCATGAGGTCGGTGAAGCGTCGGGTTCTGGCGTTGTTGGCGTCGGGGATCACCGCCCAAGCGCGACTCTTATACTCGTCTCGCGTTCCGGTGATCGCGTCGCGCCGCTCGGCGGCGTAGTCTCGCATCAGGTCCGGCTTGTTCTGGAGGAGCGTGCGAAGATTGGCGATCGAGCTGACCGCCTGCTGACGCACCGCGCGCTTGTAGGTGAGTATGGTGCCTTCTGGGCGGAGAACGCCGTCGTGCGCCACGCCGGCCTGTTCATAGAGAATTCCGATCGCGCCGCGGAGTCCCGCCCAGTTGTCGGAATATCCGGGGTACCACCCCTCGTTCCATTCGCCGGTGTAGTAGCGCCAGCCGCTGGCGTCGAATGCTGCGGCCTGATCGCGTGCGAAGATGCTGTTCCAACGCGAACGGCTGTCGGGCATGTTGGGGTTGATGGGGTCGCGAGACGGCGAGAAGAGATAGGTGTCCTGTGCGCCCATCTCGTGCGCATCGACGAACAGGACCGGGTTCCACTCCCCCACCGCCTTGATGCGTCCGCGCGTTTCGGGGTGCACGCCGAAGATCCAGTCCCGGTTGAGATCGAACATGTAATGATTGGTGCGTCCGGCGGGCCAATAGCCGGTGTGGAGGAGGGACTGATCGTCGACGTTGGGGACGTTGCCCCGGTGCTCGCGGATCATCTTGAGGAAGCGGTCGCGGCCGTCGGGGTTCATCATCGGATCGATGATGATCACGAGATTGTTCAGCATGTCGCGGACCTCATCATCGCGCGAGGCGATGAGGTGGTATGCGACCGCGATGGCGGCATCGGCGCCGGAAGTCTCGTCGCCGTGGATGGAATACGCGAGCCACGCGACCGCCGGTGTTGAGCGGGCGAGGCCATCGGTATCAGTGTTGTTGCGGGGGTCGGCGATCTTGGCGAGGTCGGCCTTGATCGAGTTGAGGTTACGGATATTGGCTTCCGAGGAGATGACCATGTAATAGAGCGGGCGATTCTCGTGCGTGCGCGCATACTCGAAGAGTTGCGCCCGGGGGGAGGCGTCCCACTCCTTGAAGCAGCGCTCGATCTCGGCGTGCGTCGCGGCCTGATCGCCGACCTCGAAGCCGAGCATGTCGCGCGGCGACTTGATCGAGGGGTCGTCGTCGCCCCCGAGGATGGGGCCCGTGTCGGCGAGCCCTGCAACGGGCGGGGGCGCGACCTGGGCGTGGCTGGCAGCGGCGAAGACGAGCGAGGCGATGAGGGGAAGCGTCCATCGGCGCATGGGGGTTGCTCCTTGTGAGTCGGTCGACAAGGTACCCGGCGGTTTCGGTGTCTGCGAGCCGCGACGGCGGGTGGTACGCTCGGCGGCATGAACGGAACTGAGCAGGTCGGCGTCGCGTTGATTCGGGATGTGTTCTTCGGAGATGGAGCATCGGAGCGGCTTGTCTCCCGCCTCCGAGAGGCCAAGGCGAGAGGCGCAGCGCTGGCGGTGCTGCCGGAGATTCCATGCAACCCGTGGTCGCCCGCGACGAAGCAGGCGCTTGATGAGGACGCGGAAGAGCGTGGCGGCCGGCGTTGGCGGATGCAAGCCGACGCTGCACGCAGCATCGGCATCGCGCTCGTGGGCGGGGCGATTGTGCGCGATGAGACCGGAACCCGTAGGAACACGGCGATCGTGTTCGACTCGCGCGGCGAGGTTGTGGGCACCTATTGCAAACTGCACCTGCCCGAGGAACCGGGGTTCTGGGAGACGAGCCATTACGAGCCGGGCGTGGAGTGGCCCAAAGTCTTCGAGGTGGCCGGGCTGCGGGTCGGCGTGCAGATCTGCTCGGACATCAATCGCCCTGAGGGCTGTCACCTCTTGGGCGCACAGGGGGCTGATGTGATCGTAGCGCCGCGCTCGACGGAGCGAGTGACGTTCCATCGGTGGCGGCCGGTCTTCATCGCCAACGCGCTGACGAGCGGTTGCTATGTGATGTCGGTGGACCGCCCGATGCCGGAGCAGGGCGTGGAGATCGGGCAGCCGAGCTTCGCGGTGTCGCCGGATGCGGAGGTGACCATCGAGTCAACCGATGCGGTGACGGTCGCAACGGTGGATCGGCGGCTCGTGA
>CALFMQ010000390.1 GCA_937879825.1 uncultured Phycisphaerales bacterium | reverse complement strand
GAGAGGTTGTCCACGACGGTGGTCGGGAAGAAGCCGAACCCGAGGATGCGGACCTCATCGAACACCATGCCGCCGTCGGCTGTGATGTTGAGCCAGGTGTCGCCGATTCCGCCCCACGCGGGCTCGAAGGCGAAGTTCGCGACCTCGACGCCGTCATTGAAGGTGAAGGCGACCGCGCCGCCGCCGAAGGGGCTGGGTGCGCCCGAGGGATCCCAGACCTGCAGCGAGAGCGCATCGAGGTCGGTGCTGAAGGTCATGAAGACACCGAAAGCGCCGAAGAACGAGTTGCCGGTGCCGAGGCCCCAGCCGCCGTTGGGCGTATCGTTGTCGCCGACGAAGGGGGTGCCGTCGCCCGCCTGCATGTCCGCGAGGCCGATGCCGGCCCAGGAGTTCGGCGCGACGACGCCGGTGGGGCCGCCGACTTCATCGAAGTTGAGCGTGGTCGAGTAGGTGGGCGCGGGGGCCGCTGTGAGGGCGGTGTTGTACGACGCCATGGCGGCGGGGGTGATTGTCGCGGCCAAGGCCAATCCGATCAGGGTCAGTGTCTTCATTGTGTGTCTCCTCGTTTCTTCCGTCCGTTTTGAAGCGTGCCATGGGGCCCGACGGAAGGAAGCCCCGTCCGGCCCGACAAGAGTGAGAATAATCGCATTTTTCGTTCGTGCAACTTTCCATTTGGAAAGTTTTGTGGAATATTGTGGTGGCGTATGCAAGTGGGGAGCGGGTATAAACCAGCCCGTTCCGAGACGGAAGGACTCGAATTGGGATCAAAGACGCATTCATTTGAGGCGGCGTGCCAGGACGCGGTCGGGAGTCTCCGGGCCGCGTTGGTGGCGTTGTTCGACTCGATCGGCGTCGATCCCTCGGTGCCGCAGGATGTGGCCCGCCGGTACCACCTGAATAAGACCCTGACGTGGAACATCTCGCGGCTGCTTCAGGCGCCCGACTCGATCGCGGCGGTGCCCCATGTGCCCGGCACGCAGGCGCTGGAGAAGATGCTCAAGGCGACGAGCGACGACGGCGCGAGCGCGGAGGCCGTGAAGCGGGTTCGCGCCGCTTCGCGCGCGTTCGATGAAATTGTCGAGGTGCATGTCGGGGACCGGACCACTCTGGACCTCGTGCTCGACGGCATGGCGAACGGGTCGGGGGGCGACGGGCTGGAACTCAGCCGCAAGCTTGCCTACCGGGGCAACTCGGGTCTTTACGGTGTGCAGGCGAAGGCGCGCGTCATGGCGTGGACGATCGCGCCGAACGCGGAGGACCCGTCGCTGCTCGATCTGGCGATGATCTCGGGGTACGCCGGTTTCCGGCGGCTGCGCAACAATGTGCGCTGGCCGATCATCAAAGTGCGCTCGTGGGCGACGAGCGATCAGCCCATCACCAGGCCGCTCTGGCATCCGCTCGAGGGCGACCCGGAGAGTCCGATGGCGCTCATGCCGTCGTTCAGTTCGATCGACGAGCGTGAGATCGATCTGGTGACGACCGAGGAGGGGCTCGATTGCCACTTGCTGCCGGGACGAATCGGCAACGTGGGCGCGTTCGACTGCATCCGCGGCGAGATGATGCTGGCGGCGGCGAACAGGTACAAAGACGATGAGGACTCCACCGGGGAGGTCGGTGCATCGATCACGACACCGAGCGAGGTGCTGCTGTTCGATCTGATCGTGCATCGCGACCTCGAGAACGCGATGGAGCCGGAGGCGATGATCTTCTCGCGGATTGTCGCGTCGGGCGTCAAGACCCCCGAGCGCGACGATGAGAGCGCGCTGCCGATTCGGCTCCGTCTTGTCGATCTTCCCGGCACGCCGCCGGCGATGGCGACGCCGCTCGTCCCGAGATACTCGGAGATCACCGCGCTGATGGCCGATCGCCTCGGGCGGCGGCCGGAGGAGTTCCGCGCCAAGCGCCTTCTGCTGGACTACCCGCCCCTGAACTCGAACGTGATCCTGCGGTTCCCGCTGCTGCCGGCGCCGCGGTGAGCGGATATCGTCCTGTGGTTGGTTCGATGGCGCGATCGATGGACATAACCAAGGGACCTTGCGGATGACCGACTTCAATCAGAAGCACAATCGGTTCGTGTGGTGTGATATTCCTATCGCCGATCTCGATCGGGCACGCGCGTTCTACAAGGCCGTGCTGGGGGTCGAGGTGCACAAGGAGTCGTTCGGCGACTTCCAGTTCTGCGTGCTCGACCATCAGGAGGGCAACGGCGGGTGTCTCGTGCATCAGCCGGACGAGGTCACAACCTCGGGCGTCCTGATCTATCTCAATGTCGATGGGCGGATCCGCGATGCGGAGTCGAAGGTCGCGGCGCACGGCGGCCATGTGATGGAGCCGACGCACGCGATCGGACCACATGGATTCCGCGCGATCGTCCGCGACTCCGAGGGCAATCGCGTCGCCCTGCACTCGAACTCGGATGCGTAGGTAACGCTGTCGGGTTTGCTCAGACGCTCGATCGTGCTTCGGCCAGACGGCTTTGCAGCGCATCGAGTCTCAGGTCGGCGCACGCGCCGGGCGAGACGCGGTCGGCGATGCTCGACTCGGGCGAGGCGTCGTGCCCTTCGGTGCCGCGCTCGGCGAGTTGGCGGTATGCGTCGCGGAACGGCACGCCATCGGCGGCCAAACGGACGGCGATGTCGGTCGCGAGCATGGATCGGTCGATGGCGCTGCGCATCCGATCGGTGTGGAAGCGGAGGCCACGGATGAGGTCGGGCAGGAGTTGCATGGCGGTGTTCGTTGCGTCCATGGCGCGGACGATCGGTCCCTTGGTCCGCTGGAGGTCGCGGTGGTACCCGCTGGGGAGCGAGATCGCTTCCATGGTTTCGAACATGGCCCCTGAGATTGCCGAGGCGTGGGCCCGCAGCAGTTCGGGCACGTCCGGGTTGCGCTTGCCGGGCATGATCGATGAACCGGTGCTCATTTCGGCGGGGATCGACACGAATCCGAACTCGCTGGCCGCGAAGAGCGTGAGGTCCCACGCGAGTCGGCGCACGGTCTGGGCGGCCTGCCACAACGCCGAGATGGCCTGGACCTCGTGCTTGCCGCGGCTTGCCTGCGCGCTCATCGGATTGAGTTGCAGGCGCGAGAAGCCGAGTTCGCCCGCCACGGACTCGCGGGCGAGGGGCAGGTTGACGCCGTAGCCGGCGGCGGTGCCGAGCGGGCACCGGTCGGTCCATGCGAGCGTCGCCTCGATCAGTTCGGCGTCGTCGAGGAACGACTCGGCGAAGGAGGCCATCCACAGGCCGACGCTCGACGGCACGGCGCGCTGGAGATGCGTGTATCCCGGCATGGGGAGATGCTCGTGCTGCTGCGCGACATCGAGCGCTGCGGATGCGGCGTCGAGGGTCAGTGATCTGGCGCGGCGGAGGCCATCGCGCATGAAAAGCCGGATCGCGACGAGGGATTGATCGTTGCGGCTGCGCCCGAGATGGACACGCTTGCCGAGGTCGCCCATCCGCTCGGTGAGCCACCACTCGATCGCGCTGTGCCCGTCCTCGAATCGCTCGTCCACCGTGAAGTCGCCGGACTCGGACTCCGACTTCAACTGCTCGAGCGCTGCGCAGAGTGTGTCCGCGTCGCGGCGGTTGAGCGCGCTGATTGTTGCCAGACCTCTGACATGCGCGATGCTCGCGTCGATGTCGAATGGCAGGAGCACGCGGTCGAGCGCGAGATCATCGCCGACCATGAACCGCATCGCGGCCGACGGATGGCCGGCGTCGGTGGTCGCCCAGAGCGGCCGGGTCATGGCAGGAGCCCCGCGGTCTCGGGCAGTCCCATCGCGACATTGAGGGATTGAATCGCCTGCGAGGCGGCGCCCTTGAGGAGGTTGTCGAGCACGCACACGGCGGCCGCACGCTTCGGGCGCGCCAGGTCCACCTGGATCCCGCCGACGATCGCCTTTGGCGTGCCTCGAGCATCGCCCACGAGCGGCATCGCCTCGCCCACGACATCGATGAGCGGTTCGTCGGCGTAGGCGCGTTCGTAGGCGCGGGTGAGCACTTTGGCGCTGGTCGCGTGATCGAGTTCGAAGAGCACCGTGCAGACGATGCCGCGCGCGAAGGGCGCGACCGATGGGGCGAAGCGCACCGCGTGGCCGAGGTGCTCGCTCACCTCGCGCTCGTGGAGGTGGCCGATGCTGGAATACGGCAGGACATTCTCGGCGAGCCGGTTCGGGTCGTTGCGGTCGTTCGGAGTCGAGCCGGCGCCGGAGTAGCCCGACACGCCGAAGCAGTTGGGCTCCCCGACGAGTTGGCCGGCGACGGGATGGAGCGCCAGTTGCACCGCCGTCGCGTAACAGCCGGGGACCGAGATGCGTTTGGAGTCGATCAGGTGAGATCGGTTGGTCTCGGGCAGGCCGTACGCCCAATCGTCGTCGAATCGATGATCGGCGCTGAGATCTACGATAACGCCGGGGGGCGATGCCGCGGTGTTGATGCGCTGCATCGCTTTCCTGGCCTCGCCGTTGGCGAGAGCGAGGATGAGCACATCGAGCCCGGACTCGATGGGGTCGGACTCCGATGACGACGAGAATCGCAGGTCGCTCGGCGCGCCGGGCGCATGATCGGCCACGAGTTGCCCCGCCTGCGCATCGGACCATGCGCTGACGAGGCGCAGGGAGGGGTGCGAGGCGAGGAGCCCGATGACCTCTCGCCCGACGAAGCCGCGTGCGCCGAGCATGCCGACGCGGATGGTGGATGTGGAGACCCGTTCAGTTTGCGGCGACATGGCTGGCGCCCTCCTGCGATGACTTGGACTCGACCACGCCCGCGGCGGGCGCCTTGGGCGCGAACGACTCGGCGCGGGCCAGTGTTTCCTTGACGCCCAGTTCGATCGCTCGCGCGTCGTGGACGCCGCGCCAGAACACGACCCACTTGCCGGTGCGCATCGTGCCGGTGGCGCGCTCGAAGTACCACGGGTTGATCGGGTTCTCGGCGCGCGAGCGCCAGATGAGGGACGGGTGGTCGGCGACGAGGCGTGACCACAGCGACGAGCCGACACCGGCGCCCTGCGCCTGCGGCGTGACGGCGAACTTATCGAGATAGGGCGCGCAGGCGCCGGTGGTGACGATCGCCGCGGCGGAGTAGTCCTCGGCGGCGTAGACCCTTGTCACATCGTTCCGGTCGAAGTACCCGGCCAGGAGCGTGCGGCCGAACGACGACTCGAGGAGCCCGCCGAGGCGGGTCACGTCGGTCCCGTGGAAGCCGGCGAATGACCGGATGGACATCCCCATCTGGATGAGCGTGCCGTGGCCCTTGTGCGTGAAGAGTTCACGCACGAGGTGATCGGAGTTCGTGATCGAGACCGACGTTGTCCGCGGCAGTTGCGCGAGCATGCGCTGGATCTCGCGGAGTTTGAGCGCCATGCCGCCGTGAATCCACGGCTCGCCGAGCAGGCGGTCCATATCTTCGGCGAGGTTGATCGCCGGGATGACAGCGCCGTCGGCGTTGAGCAGGCCGCCGGTTGGTGTGAGGAAGATCACCTTGCGGGGTTGCAGCGCGATGGCGAGTTCGCGCGTCGCCGAGTCGGCGTTGACATTGAGCGTCTGGCCGGAAACGGTGTGCGCGAGCGACGAGACGACGGGGATCTGCCCGGAGTAGATCGCCGACCGGATGAGGGTCAGGTCGACGCCGGTGATCTCGCCGACCAATCCGAGGCGGTCGTCGGAGGCGCGGTCGGCCTCGAAGACGCCCGAGAC
>CALFMQ010000389.1 GCA_937879825.1 uncultured Phycisphaerales bacterium | reverse complement strand
CGAGAAAGGCGCGTTCTTCGGCTGTGAGCGACTGGAGCCCCTGGCGCGATACTTTGGCGAGGATGTCGTCGACGCGCTGGCGCTCTTTGAGTGTCGGGGTGTCTGTTGGCGCGGAGGGGCCGCTGTTGCGGGCGGGCTTGTTCTTGCGCGGCTTGGGGGGGCCGAAGATGTGGAAGAAGTCTTCGAGGAAGTGCGGGTGACGGATGAGGATGAAGCCGGCGATGGCGCCGCCGATGTGCGCCGCGTCGCCGCCGGCGTTCTTGCCGCCGATGACAAGGTTGAAGAACGCGAGGGCGAAGAGGAGGTAGGCGCCCATGCGGACGGTGGTCGGGATGACCATCATGATGAGCATGGTTGCGTTGCCGGCGACGAACGCTGCACCGATGAGGATGCCGAAGATTCCGGCGGATGCGCCGACAAGGGGCGTGAGGATGCTGGTGTTGAGGAATCCGGGGAGCGGGACGCCCATGGAGCCGAGCATATTGAGGAAGAGGTAGAGGGCGGCGCCGCAGATGCCGCAGCAGAGGTAGTAGGCGAGGAAGGTTCTGCCGGAGCGGAATGAGCGCTCGACGACGGGCCCGAAGAAGTAGAGGCCGATCATGTTGAAGAGGATGTGATCGAAGTTGGCGTGGAGGAACTGGAAGGTGATGAAGCGCCAGACCTGGCCGTGCACGAATGCGAGTTGCGTTGAGAAATGGCCCCAGGTCTCGAGCAGGGGCATGCCGGTCGTTTGCGGGGGCGGCCCGGGGTTGATGGTGACGATGTAGCCGATTCCCTGCGAGGCGAATATCTGGTCGAGGATGAAGACCGCGACATTGATGATGATGAGCCACTTGGTGACGGGCGGGAGTGCGGGCGCGCCGTATGCGGCGCCGCGGCGCGGCTGCTGTCGTGCGTAGTCTCGGTCGGCGATTCCCATGAGCGTGTTGATACCTGTGCGAGCGGTTGCGTGTTCATCCCCTCCCACCCTTTCCCCGCGGGAATATCATTCGGGAACGGGTTGGGAGAATATCACGACTCGCGTTTCTGCTTTGAGAGTCGGGCGAGTGCGCGTTTTTCTGCGACGCTGAGTGAGTCCATGCCTGTGGCGGAGATCTTGGAGAGGAGGCGGTCGAGTTCCTGCTCGTCCTTGGCGCGTCGGTCCTCGGTGCGTTCGTGCTTGCGGCGTTCGGCTTCGGCCTC
>CALFMQ010000388.1 GCA_937879825.1 uncultured Phycisphaerales bacterium | reverse complement strand
GGCGCTGTTCCCAAAGTTGTCGACGCATCTCGAACGGGCCTGGCGGGATCGCGCGGGGATGGTATATCAGCGTTCGTATTCGCGGCGGCCCTTTCGCGCGCCACGCGCCGAGAAGATTGCGCGGCTGACTCGGGCCCGGTTCTTCGGGGATGTGATCGACACGCTGTACGGGATCGACGAGGACGCGGCGTGGCTGGCGCAGTATTCACCGTACCTTGGTGCGTATTGGACGGACTGGCGCATCAAGGGCTGGATCCTCGCCGCGGCGATGAACGATGGTGGACAAGACGGCGAGCGTGTCCGCGAGGTCCTGAAACGGTCCATCAACGGCGAGGATGAGATCACGCTGTTCGGTCGGCATGTGGTCACCGCGTTGCTCAACTCCGAGCGGCGGTCGGATTGGGAGACGATCGGCGGCGTGCTGCTGGCGGCGCAGCGGCAGGAAGGCCTGCGTCAGGTGATTCTTGAGTCGGTCGATGAGGCGAGCCCGGGCGGATTCCGGGCCATGCTCGGGTTGGTAATCGAGCACGATCTGGCGCGATTCAGCGCGGTCGTGCGTGCGTTCGATGTGTGGTTCGGCATGCAATGGGCGGGGGGGAGCACGAAAGTCGTCAACGACGCGCTCAAGCGTGTGCGCGTGTTTCTCGATGATGACGAGGAGCGCGCACGAGCGATCGAGGAGGGGGATGCGGAGGCGATGTACTTCGCGCTGTGGGCGGAGGGGTACTCCGACGCGTATCGCGCCCTCGAGCTTGCGGTGCGCCATCTGACTGACGCGGACCGGGATCGGCGCTACATCGCGCACAAACTCGTCATCCTTCTGGAGATTCCCGATGGCTCGCTCCCGACGATATGCGATCGGCTTCGGAGCGGCGCTGAGTGTGACGAGGCGATCCGATGGTTGATGATCGAGTACTTGTTCTGCGCCTCGGCACTGGAACCAGATGTAGAACTCTACGCAGTTGTTGCGCGGGAACTCGGGACCATCACGAGCAAGTCGACGCACACCGAGGCGGTGGTGTGGCCGTGGAATCGGCACAAGAAGGACAAGCAGATTATCTCCAAGGTGCTGGCGACGCTGGCAGTCGGGTCCCCGGAGACGATGCTGGCCGATCTGGAGAAGATGGACCCGTT
>CALFMQ010000387.1 GCA_937879825.1 uncultured Phycisphaerales bacterium | reverse complement strand
ACGAAGCAGGAGGTCATCGGTGAGATGGTCCGCCAGTACGGGCTGGCGATCCGGACGCTCGTGGTGCCGAACAATCACGGCGATGTGTGGGTGTTCGACGCGGAGGCGCAGGCGATGCGGCTGGTGTCGGTGCAGGAGGCGTCGGAGATGGGGTACGACCCGGCGCGTGATGATCAAGCCGCGTTGCCCCGGCCATTCTGGAACTGAACTGGTTGTCGGGGCGGGTTGCGCGGGGCGGGGAGTGGGGGCGGATACACTCTGCCCTCGCAAACGACTCACTCTCCCCTCCCCCCCCCGGAATCGGACACCCGACCGCCATGCCTTCAGCCGAGCAAGTTCGCAAGCAGTTCATTGATTACTTCGTTTCGCGGTGCGGGCACACCTTCGTGCCGTCGTCGCCCGTGGTGCCGCACGACGATCCGACGCTGCTGTTCACGAACGCGGGGATGAACCAGTTCAAGCCGGTGTTCCTGGGTCAGAACCAGAAGGGTGACCGGTTTGATGGGTTGACGCGGGCGGTGAACTCGCAGAAGTGCATCCGCGCGGGCGGGAAGCACAACGACCTGGAGGATGTGGGTCGGGACACCTATCACCACACCTTCTTCGAGATGCTGGGCAACTGGTCGTTCGGCAATTACTTCAAGCAGGAGGCGATCGACTGGGCGTGGGACCTCCTGGTGAACGTGTGGGGCGTGGACCCGAACCGGTTGTACGCGACCTATTTTGAGGGGGATAAGGCGCAGGGGCTGGAGCCGGACCGGGAGGCGTACAACCTTTGGCTGAAGCATCTGCCGGCGCAGCGCGTGTTGCCGGGCAACGCCAAGGACAACTTCTGGGAGATGGGCGACACGGGGCCGTGCGGGCCTTGCTCGGAGATTCACTACGACGGGCGCTCGGATGCGCAGCGGAAGATGGTTCCCGGTCACACGCTGGTGAACGCCGGCGATCCGAATGTGATCGAGATCTGGAACCTGGTGTTCATCCAGTTCAATCGCGAGTCTTCGGGGCTGCACCCTTTGCCGGCGAAGCATGTGGACACGGGGATGGGGTTCGAGCGGATCGTGCGGGTGCTGCAGCACAAGCACTCGAACTACGACTCGGATGTGTTCGAGCCGCTGTTTGCGAAGATCAGGGAGATCTGCAACGCGCCGGCGTACGGCGGGACGCTCGAGGGGCATGTGGATATCGCGTATCGCGTGATCGCGGACCATGCGCGGACGCTGACCTTTGCGATCACGGACGGCGCGGAGCCGAGTAATGATGGGCGCGGGTATGTGCTGCGGCGGATTCTGCGCCGGGCGGTGCGGCACGGTCGGCAGACGCTCGATGTGCCGGGGGCGTTCCTGTGCAAACTCGTGCCGGCGATCGTGGAGCAGATGGGGGGCGCGTTCCCGGAGCTGCGGAAGAATCCGGAGCGGGTGGCGAATGTGATTCTGGATGAGGAGGAGGCGTTCGGCCGGACGCTGGATCAGGGGATCAAGCTGTTCGAGAAGGCGGCGGAGCGCGGCGAGAAGTTCCGGACCGTGGACGCCGAGGACGCCTTCAAGCTGCACGATACCTATGGATTCCCGATCGACCTGACGCAGGTGATGGCGCGGGAGCGTGGGCTGGATGTGGATGTGCCGGGCTTCGAGCGATTGATGGAGGAGGCGCGTGAGAAGTCGCGCGCGGGGTCGGGGTTCGCGGCGCACGATGCGCTGGCGCTGACCGCGACGGCGATCGGGAAACTCAGGGCGCTGAATGTGAAGCCGACGCGGGACGGCGAGAAGTTCGGGCACACGCGCTCGCGGGCGCGGGTCCGGGCGATCTGGAACGGGACGGACTTCGATGAGAATGTGCTGGCGTCGAACACGCGGCCGGACGATCGGTTCGCGATCATCACGGACAAGACGTGCTTCTACGCGGAGATGGGCGGGCAGGTGGGGGATGCGGGGCGGTTGATCGTGGTGAAGTCCAGCGCGGGCCCGAAGCACGGCGAGGCGGTGATTGAGGACACGAAGGTGTTCGGCGGGTACATCGTGCACATCGCGCGCGTGACCAAGGGCGAGATTCGGGTGATGGACGATGTGGAGCTGCATGTCGATGCGCCGCGTCGGCAGGGCATCTGCGCCAATCACACGGCGACGCACCTATTGAATCATGCGCTGCGGGCGGTGCTGGGTGACGGCGTGAACCAGAAGGGCTCGCTGGTCGCGGAGGATCGGTTGCGGTTCGACTACACGCACGGCGGTGCGATGAGCGAGCCGCAGGCGGGGGATGTGGAGCGTAGGGTTGTCAACGCGATTCGCGCGGACTTGCCGGTATACGCGGAGGAGGTTGGGCTGGAGGGGGCGCGGAAGATCGAGGGGCTTCGCGCGGTGTTCGGCGAGGCGTACCCGGACCCGGTGCGGGTGGTCTCGATCGGGCGCCGGGTGGATGAGCTGGTGGGCGATCCGTCGAACAAGCACTGGCGTGAGTTCGCGGTGGAGTTCTGCGGCGGGACGCACTTGGCGCGCACGGGTGAGGCCGAGGCGTTCGTGTTGACGAGCGAGGAGAGCGTGTCGAAGGGCGTGCGCCGCGTGAGCGGACTGACGGGGCACGCGGCGCATCGAGCGGTGATCGAGGGCGAGAAGTTGATGTCGCGTGTGGAGGGGGCCGCGACACTTCCAGAGCAGCACCTGGCGGGTGAGGTTCGCGCGCTGACAGAGGCGATCGATCGCGCGGAGATCTCGATGATCGCCAAGGCGCGGCTGCGCGCGGCGGTGGGGGGCTTGGCGGAGAAGGCGAAGAAGGCGAGCAAGGCCGCGGCCAGCGCGGGGCGGGATCAGGCGCTGGACGCGGGCAAGCGTGTGGCGGCGGAGGCGAGCGGGAGCGTGATCGTTGCGGAGATTCCGGCGGGGTCGGACCGCAACGCGCTGCTGGCGGCGATGGACGCCGTGAAGGGCAAGCACGGCGGCGCGGCGATCATGCTGGTGAGCGCGGATCATGACGAGGGCAAGGTGACGATCGTTGCGTCGGTCGCGCCGGAGATCGTGAAGAAGGGCTTGAAGGCGGGGGACTGGGTGCGCGAGGTGAGCGCGGTGGTGGGCGGCAAGGGGGGCGGGAGGCCCGACGCGGCGCAGGGGGGCGGTACGGACCCGGCGCGCGTGGGCGAGGCGCTCGAGAAGGCGCGTTCGTTTGCGGGGGCGCTGGCGTGAGCGCGGTGAAGGGTGTGCCGGATGCACGCGGGCGGTTCGGCGCGTTCGGCGGCGCGTACGTGCCCGAGACGCTGATGGCGGCGGTGCATCAGCTGGCCGAGGAATATGCGCGGGCGCGGAAGGACCCGGCGTTTCAGCGGGAGTTGGACGGGTTGCTGGCGTCGTTCGTGGGGCGGGCGACGCCGTTGTACTTCGCGGAGCGGCTGACCGATCTGGCGCGGGAGCGGGCGGGGGACAAGAAGCACGGCGCGGAGATCTGGTTGAAGCGCGAGGACCTGGCGCACACGGGCGCGCACAAGATCAACAACACGATCGGGCAGGGGCTGCTCACGCGGCGGATGGGGAAGAAGCGCGTGATCGCGGAGACGGGCGCGGGTCAGCACGGCGTGGCGACGGCGACGGCGGCGGCGCACCTGGGGCTGTCGTGCGAGGTATACATGGGGGCGGAAGATGTGCGGCGTCAGCGGCTGAATGTGGTGCGGATGGAGTTGATGGGCGCGAAGGTGATACCGGTGGAGGGCGGGTCGCGGACGCTCAAGGATGCTACGAACGAGGCGATGCGCGACTGGATGGCGTCGGTGGAGTCGACGCATTACATCCTGGGGTCGGTTGTGGGGCCGCACCCGTTCCCGATGATCGTGCGTGACTTTCAGTCGGTGATCGGTCGTGAGACGCGGGAGCAGAGTCTGGCGGCGTTCGGTGCGCTGCCGGATGCGATTGTGGCGTGCGTGGGCGGCGGGTCGAACGCTGCGGGGATGTTCTATCCGTTTGTTGAAGATGAGCGCGTGCGGCTAGTTGGTGTGGAGGCGGGGGGTTCGGGCAACGGGTTGGGTCAGCACGCGGCGCCGCTGTCGTTCGGTTCGCCGGGCGTGTTGCACGGATCGATGAGTTATGTGCTGCAGGACGAGTGGGGTCAGACCGCGCCGGTGCATTCGTGCAGCGCGGGGCTGGATTACCCGGGCGTGGGGCCGGAGCACTCGTATTGGAAAGATTGCGGGCGCGTCGAGTACACATCGATCAATGATGATGAGGCGCTGGAGGCGTTCTCGACGCTGGCGCATCGCGAGGGGATCATCCCGGCGCTGGAGAGCGCGCACGCGATCGCGCACGGGTTGCGGCTTGCGGCGTCGATGGGGCGTGGGTCGCGGCTGGTCGTCAACCTGTCGGGCCGGGGGGACAAGGATGTCGATGAGGCGGCGCGATTGATCGCGCGGCGGGCTCGCTGATTATTGCCGATTGCATCGGGAAACATGGCACGGCGGGCATCGCGCGGTGATCGGTTGAAGCGTTTTTTGCGTGACAGGCGGCGGTTTTCGGGTGACGCTATCGGGTGACTCGGCCTCCAAGATCGAGGAGAGGGCCGTTGCTTTGCCAGAGGGACTGGTGAAGGACCGGGCGCCGGAGCGTCCGACGCTCGACGGTCTGAGACAACTTGTACGAGGAGATCACCATGAAGCGCTTCGGAGAGCGACCGCTTCGGGGTTGGTCGCGTCATGCGCGGGCGATGTGCGCCGCGGGCGCCGCGATCATCGCCGGGCTCATCGCGGACACGGGCACGCTCGCGTGCGGCGGGACGCCGCCGCCGACGTGCGGGATGACGTATGTGTTTACGAAATCGGGTGAGTTCAATGTGACGACATCCGGCGGCGTGATGACGATTGACACGCTGCATTATTTGAACATCGTGGAGTTGCCCGCCGGGAACGGTTTGTGCCCGCCGGGGCCGTACTTCGTGACGATGACGGTTGCGCTGGATTGCACGCCGGACCCGGACTTCGGGCCCGCGTTGTTTGGACCGTTCCTGCTGAACAACGGCGGGTTCACGAATGTGCCGCTGGTGATCGCGATTCCGGCGGGCCCGCCGCGCGTGTGCTCGCTGACGATCACGGCGGACATTCTTCTGGCCGACGGGACGACGCTTTCGAAGGTGAACAAGCAGGAGGTGTGCATTGTCGAGGAGATCACTCCCGGCGTGCCGCGGCTTGATCTGCAGTTGCTCGGGCCTTCGATCGCGGCGGTGCATCCGGGCGATCAGTCGAGCAGTTCGTTCCGTTTGACGAACAACGATCCGACGCACAGCTTCACGGGGCTGGTGACGGGCGACATGGAGACGGTCGCGAAGATGCCGGGCGGCACTTCGCCGTACCGGTATGCCGTGTCGGATCCGGGCCCGGGCGACAACTATCCGATTCAGTGGGGCGACTCGCTGCCGCCGGGTGGTTGCATCCCGCTGCCGCCCGACCCGCACAATGTGTTGCCGCAGGTGATCACGCGCTCGGTGACGCTGTTGCCGGGCGAGTTTGTCGAGTTCGATCTGGTCGCGCGTCCGTGGGGCATGTGCGCCGACGGTTCGTGCGGCGAGGGTCTTGTTGTTGCGGACGGCACCTTCGCTGACGGGACAAGCGGCATCGCGTGCGCGGGTGTCGCGGTGCAGGTCGACTCCACGACGCCGCCGCAGTTGTTGTGGGCCGATGCGGGCGTGAGTTCGCTGATTAATCCGTTCGGCCCGCCCGGAGCGCTGCTCGTTGATCCCGGATCGGAGCCGTTCCTGCCGCCGCCGGGACCGTGGTTGGCCCTGCCGGACCCGACGGGATTCCAGCAGATCTTTGTGAATGGTCTGCCCGAACCGGTGCAATCGCAGACGAGCCCGATGCCCATCACGCCTTACAACGGCCGGCTCCAGACGATGTTGTTGCCGTTCGGAACCGGGTGGTCGGTCGACTCGTTCTTCGATATCGACTACCGCATCAACTTCCAGGGGCTCCCGAGCCAGCCCGATGTGCAGGTTGAGATCGTTTCGATGAGTCTTGTCGGCGGCGCCCCGTTCGGGTTCGAGAACGTGTATCCGTTCCTCATGGGCACGGTGCGCGTGCACAACAATGACTTCACGGTGGACTCATTCTTCGACATCATGTGGCAGTTCAAACTCGAGGGTCTGATGCCGGGTGATCCGCTCGGTCAGCCGTTGTCGTTGATGCCCTCGTTCGTGATTCCGCCCGGCAACAACGGCCTCGATCTGCACTTGCAGGCGGTGCTCGGGCCGGGCGTGAAACAGGGTGTTCTGCCGTCGTTTGCGGCGCTGCGGCTGACGCAGGACTTCCGTGCGTTTGCGCGGCCGGTGCCGCCGCCCGCGTGCCCGGGCGACATCACCGGTCCGGGCGGCGTTCCCGACGGGCAGGTCGATGTTGATGACCTCAACGCGATTCTCTCGGTGTTCGGCACGCCGGTGCCGCCGGGCGACCCGCGCGATGTGGCGAACAACGACGGATTCATCGACGTGGACGATCTGAATGTCGTGCTTGCGAACTTCGGTTGCCCGTAGTCGTCGTCGTTGTCTGAGTTTCGTCTGACATAACACCCCCGGCCGAGAGCGCCGGGGGTGTTTCGCTTTCAGAGTGGATGGGGGGCGCGGTCAGCAGTCGTCGCGGAAGACGGCGATGTCGATCACGTTGTTGTGGTAGCGGATGACATCTAGGGAGTATCCGTACCCTTCGAAGCACACCTCCGGGCAGCCGTAGATGCGGATGTAGGTCTTGCCGCAGACTTTGACCTTGCAGACCTCGTAGCCGGCGCACCGGGCGGCCTCGATGAGCGCTTCGAAGACGTGGTCTTTGCGGACATCGACGCGGTGGTCGTTGATGGTGAATGTGCCGAGCACATTCCCGCGGTACGAGTGGCCGCGGTGTTCGACGCCGCCGCCCCGGAAGTCGATGTCGATGTTGACATCGACGTCGCGCCCGCGGCGCCAATCCGAGGGTTGCGGGCAGTCGCGGTCGCGCTGATCGCGGTCGCGGTCGCGCCGGTAGCCGCCGCGCTGGCGCCATGACTCGCGGTCGTTGTTCCAATCGCGTCCGTCGCGGCGGTGATCATCGTCCCAGCGGCCGCGCTCGCGTCCGTTCTGGTTGCCGCGCTCGTGCGCTGCGGGCCGGGCGGACTTCACGGGCGCTGCGTCGCGGCTGGGCGTCTTCTCGACGCGCACCGGGGCGGCCTGCTGGCGTGCCATGGTGCGCTTGTTCGGCGCGTTCTTCTGCCCGGCGAGTGCGCCGGGAGCGATCGCGAGGATGGTGCCGATGGCCAGGGCGGCGAGCGTCATGGATCGGGCGTGCGTGTTGTTGATGTTGCGTGTCATGGTCGACTCCTTTCGTCGATCGCCGCGGAGTCTTGCCGCGGCCTCTGTGTGTCTCCGGGCAAGAGCGTGCGGGTGCGCGGCGCGGCGTGACGCGATCGGGGGCGGCCGGCGATGAAATCGCATGGATCGTGCGTGGTCGCGCCGATCTGGGAGAATGTGCGTCACGCCCGATCCTCGGGCGTCAGGATGTCAGTGAGGATCGCGCGCGCGAGGAGTTGCCGACCGATGAGCCAGCAGCACAACACACCGGAGTCTGGGAAGGACCCGAAGGCGTCGCTGACGTTCGCGGCGTCGCAGCGGTTTGTGCGCCCGATGCAGCGCGAGATCACGGCGCTCATCAACGCGTACCATTCGGCGGTGGCGGACAGGAATGCGGAGGCGAAGCGGCGCATCCGCAAGAGCATCCTGGACAAGCTGGATGAGTTTGATCGCACGAACGGCGACGGGCATCAGTACCCCAACTGGGTGCGGCCGGTGATGCGGGCCAATGCGCACGCGGCGTTCGGCGAGTTGGAGGACGCGATCCGCTTTGAGCTCCGTGATGCGGAGCCCGCCGAGATCGACATGC
>CALFMQ010000386.1 GCA_937879825.1 uncultured Phycisphaerales bacterium | reverse complement strand
GCGCGCACACGGGCTCGGGCGTTGAGGCCGGCCTTGAGCGGATTGCCGATGCGTATAAGCGGCTCTTCACCGAGACGCGCGGCTCGTCGGTCGTCCTCTGCCTCGAGAACACGGCCGGGGGCGGCTCCACCCTCGGACGCACCTTCGAGGAACTCGCGACGCTCAAGTCGCTCATCGAGCAGAAAGCCGGCAAGGACGCGAAAGGACGGGTGGGACTCTGCCTGGATACCTGCCACGCCCTGGCCGCGGGGTATGACATCGCCTCGACCGCCAACGGCGACGGCACCGGCAAGAAGCGCACCCTCGCCGAGGGGCGGAAGCTGGGAGACGGGATGCTCGACGAGTTCGACCGCGTCTGCGGCCTCAAGAATCTGCGCGTCCTGCACCTCAATGACTCGCTCGGGGCCCGCGGGAGCAACCTCGATCGCCACGCCCACATCGGGCAGGGCAATGTCTCGTTAGGGGCGTTCAGGGCCGTCGTGAACCGCCCCGAACTCCGCGGCGTACCGATGATCCTCGAGACCCCCAAGGGCGAGGACGAGAAGGGAACCCCGTGGGACACCATCAATCTCCGAAAGCTCCGTGGGCTCATCGATTAGCCGCTGCCTCAGCCCTTTTGCGGCTCATCGGCGGGACAATGCGGATCGCACCCCCATCGGGCCGATACAAGCCCTTTGGGGACCCGCCCGGAGACTGCACCCGATGAGATCGGCCCGTTTGTTGTGTCTGACGCTCACCTTCAGCGCTGTCGGCGCGCTCGCCGCGTGCGGCGGGGGGGGCGGCGAGAAAGCCCCCAATGACGCCGTGTCGCAGAACGAACCCCGCGAGCCGCGTCGGAATCCGGACGCCGAGGCCTTCGTGATCGAGGCGGACCTCGCCCGCGATCAGGGCGACTACGAGAAGGCCATCGAACTCCTCACGCAGGCGATCGAAAAGAACCCCACGCTTACCGTCGCCCACCTCTCGCTGGGCGATGTCTACACCGAGATGGGCGACTACCAGAGCGCCGAGAGCGCCTTCGGCACCGCCGCCCGCCAGGAGCCGAGGAACTTCGACGCGCAGTACAAGCACGGCCTCTCCCTCCAACTGCTTGACCGTTTCTCCGAGGCCATCCGCGCTTATCTCCGCGCGCTATCGATTAATCCCGACAGTTTCGATGCCAACCTCAACATCGCGACGGCATACATGGCGCTGAACGAGCCGGTCCAGGCGCTCGTGTACGCCCAGCAAGCGACGCGGATCGACCCCTTCTCCGGCGCCGCCCACGCAAATCTCGGGTCCGTCTTCAGCGCGCTGGATCAGCATCCCGAGGCCGTCCGCGAGTACGAGGCCGCCGCCGAACTTATGGACCTCTCGCCCCAGTTGCTCATGAACATGGCGGTGAGCCAGGGCAAGATCAACCGGTATGTCGAGATGCGCAACACGCTGCTGGCGTTGCTCGATCTCGAGCCCAG
This sequence comes from uncultured Phycisphaerales bacterium, assembly GCA_937879825.1. Lineage (GTDB taxonomy): Bacteria > Planctomycetota > Phycisphaerae > Phycisphaerales > UBA1924 > JACKHC01. Next base: position 6,403 of record CALFMQ010000386.1, on the reverse strand, counting down.
CGCCGACGCCTACGAGCGCCTCGGCTTCGCCGAGTTCCGCCTCCGCGAGTATCCTGCCGCCGAACTCGCTTTCCGCCACGCGATCGAGCTGGACGCCAACTATTACCCAGCGCTCAACGGCTTGGCCGTCTGCCTGCTCCAGAACTGGCTGTGGAGCGATCAGGAGGACGATGCGGCGCACGCCGAGGGTGTCGATCTCCTGCGCCGCAGCCTGCGCATCAACCGCAACCAGCCGCGGATTGTTGATCTGCTCTCACGCTACAGCTGATCGACCATCAGCCCGCCCGTGAAGTCCTCCGGCTTTTTCTTCACGAGACCGAACCAGCCGAGGCAGAAGAGCGGCCAGGGCAAGCTCAGCAACACCGCGACGCCCAGCCCGATCCACTGACCGATCGGGTTCTGCTGCTGCGCCCACTGGTTGTCCGGATTCGCCTGGGCCCACTGATTGATCGCCGCCATCGCGTCGAACTGGATTTTCATGCCCCAGATGAAAAGGGGGATCGTCCCGATGCCATAAGCCAGGTGCAGCAAACGCCCCGAGTACTGACGCCGGAGCGTCTGAATCCCCGCGACCAACAGCAGCACCGCCCACAGGAACCCAATAGATCCCTGCACCTTCTGCTGGAGGGTCGGCAGCATCACCGATGGCGCCGGGCCCATCTGCTGCTCCGCCATCTTGAGGAAGAACTCGGTCCCGCCCAGGAGCATCGCGATCCCGCACCCGCCGCAGCCGAGCCCGACTCCCGCGAGCACAATCGAAGTGATCCCGACCACCTTGGGCCACTTGGGCAACTCCGGCTCCAACTCGAAGTCCATCGGGTCCGTCGGCGGTGCGGCGCTGGTCGGAGGGGTCTCGTGGTCGTCGATCATGTCGTGCTCACCTCACGATGGTTGCCTGGCGCTCGATCACAACTGGTCAAGGAATCGCAGATCGTTGTCGAACAGCATGCGGATATCGGGGATGCGGTACTTGCCCATCGCGATGCGGTCCACGCCGAATCCGAAGGCGAAACCCGTCCACTCTTCGGGATCGACGCCCACCGCTTTCAGCACCTCCGGGTCCACCATGCCGCACCCGCCCAGTTCAATCCACCTCGCCGGCTGATCGGGGCGGAGCCGGATCATCATGTCGAACTCGGCGCTGGGCTCGGTGAACGGGAAGAAGCTCGGGCGGAGCCGCACTTGGGCATCTGCCCCGAAGTACGTCCGCGCGAACTGGAAGAGTGTCGTTTTGAGATCGACCATCGTCACGCGGCGATCGACGTAGAGCCCCTCGATCTGATGGAACATAAACGAGTGTGTCGCGTCCACCGTGTCGGGGCGATACACGCGCCCGGGCGCCACGATCCGCACCGGCGGGCCCCAACGCTCCTTCAGCGCCCGCTCCAGCACGCGGATCTGCACCGTGCTCGTCTGCGTGCGCAGCATCCGGGGCCGCGGCTTGCCATCGGGCTCTTCGATGTAGAAGTTGTCAATCGGCTCCCGCGCCGGGTGCCCCTCCGGGATGTTGAGTTTCACGAAGTTGTGCTCGTCGTCTTCGAGCTCCGGGCCCTCGGCCACATCGAAGCCCATCCGACCGAACACCTCGCACAACTCCTCACGCACCCGCGTGATGATGTGGCGCCGCCCACGCGCTTGCGACAATCCCGGCTCGGTCAGATCCACGCCCGCCTGGGCGGCTTCACCCGGTGCTCCGATCGACTCCTTGCGCAGGTTGAACGCCGACTCGATCGCGACGCGGACCTCGTTCATCCGCTTGCCGAATGCGGGCTTCTCTTCCTTAGGCACATCCTTCAAGGACCCCATCATCGCCTTGACCTTGCCCTTGCCCCCGAGGTACTCAATGCGCCACGCCTCCAGCGAAGCGGCATCCGACGCCGCCGCGAGCGAAGCCAGCGCTTCGCGTTCCATCTGTTCGAGTTGGTCGAGCGAGGCGATCATGTCGGTTTCAGTGTACCGCGGTGCGCACGAAAAAGGCCGCGGTGCTCCGCGGCCTTATGGGTTCGTCCATCATTTGCGGCTCACGCCTCGGCGGGCTCGGCTTCCTTCTTGGCGAAGCCCTTGCGGACCTTCGCGGCGTACGCCGTGCGCTTGTCGGCGATGCGACGCCGGTTCGAGATGTTGCCGCCGATCTCGGGGCCTTCCTCGGCGCCGACGAACTGGATCACGCAGTACTCGGCGGCGTCGCCAACGCGGCGCTTGCCGAGCTTGACAATCCGCGTGTACCCGCCGGCCCGATCCTCGAACCGCGGCGCGACATTCTCGACGATGTGCTTGACGATCTTGGGCGCGTTGCGAAGCTCGCCGTACCGGTTGCGCTCCACCTGGTCCCCGTCGGGGATCGGGAAGAACGCGCTGGCCGAGTCACGCTGACGCTCGACCGAGCCGCGCTCGCCCTCGGAGGCGTCCTTGGGCAGGTACAGCCACTCGAAGGTCTTGCGGTCGCCGCCGAGTTTGGACTCGATGAGCCGGCGCGCCGGGATGTCGCCGCGCTTGGCGAGCGTCACGATCTTCTCCACCATCGGCTGCAATGCCTTGGCCTTGGGGAGCGTCGTCACGATCTGCCCGTGCTCGAAGAGCGACACCGCCATATTGCGGAGCATCGCCTGACGATGCGCCGTCTTCCGATTCAGTTTGTATCCGGCCTTGCGGTGACGCATGACACCAACTCCTGACTAGCAACGCCGGGCCACGCCGGCGACGGTTCACTCACTTACTCGCCCGCGCCGACCGACACGCCCTCGGGGAGCGGCATGCCCAGCGTCAGACCCATGTCATCCAACTTACGCTTCACTTCACGCAACGAAGTCTTGCCGAACGAACGCACCTTCAGGAGGTCCGACTCCGTCCGATTCACGAGTTCCGCGACGGTGTTGATCCGCGCCGACTCCAGGCAGTTGCTCGCCCGGACGCTCAACTCCAGCGCGTTGATCGGCATGTTCAGCTTGCGGATCAGCTCATCATCGACCGCGGCCGCCGCGGCGGCCTCTTCCGAGACGCGCTCGCGACCCAGCTCGAAGTACTGCACAAACGTGTTGAGGTGCTTGCGCAGGATCTTCGACGCCTCGACGATGGACATCTCGGGCGTGATCGTGCCGTTGGTCCACACCTCGAGAATCAGCTTGTCGTAGTTCGTCCGCTGACCGACGCGGGTGTCCTCGACCTTGTACCGCACGCGCTGCACCGGTGAGTAGAGCGCGTCGACCGGGATCAGGCCGACCTCCTGCTCCTCGCGCTGCTCTTCGTACTGCTCGGACGCGGGGACATACCCACGCCCACGCTGCACGCGCAGCTCCATCTCGAAATCCACGGCCTCGGTGAGCGTCGCGATGACCAGATCCTTGTTGAGAATCGTGATCGCGGTGTCGGCCTCGATCAGGTCCGCCGTCACTTCGCCGGGGCCGCTCGCCGCGAGGCGCATCGTCTTGGGCTCGTCCGAGTCGCACTTGACGATCAGGTTCTTGACATTCAGGACGATGTCTGTGACATCCTCCATCACGCCCGGCATGGAGGTGAACTCGTGCTCGGCGCCCTTGATCTTGATCGCCGTCACCGAAGCGCCCTCGAGGCTCGAGAGCAGCACGCGCCGGAGCGAGTTGCCGATCGTCGTGCCAAAGCCGCGCTCGAACGGCTCGACCTCGAACTTGCCGTAATCCGGCGTCGAGAACTTCGTGTCTTCATTGACTCGGTTGGGCAGTTCCAGCCCACGCCAGCGGACGCGCATGGCAATCTCCATTCACTCGGCAGTGTTCAGATATCTCACCTGAGTCTCCCGGGCTCACGGTGGCTCGTGGACGCTGCCGACGCCCTCGAACCCCTTCTTCCCCGGCAGACGAACAACTCATCCACCATCCAGGATCAGACGCGGCGACGCTTACGAGGGCGGCAACCGTTGTGCGGGACCGGGGTGTGATCTTCCACCGCCGTCACGCGCAGGCCCGTCGAAACGAGCCCCTGCACCGCCGACTCGCGACCGCCGCCCGCGCCCTTGATGCGGACCTCGACCTCGACCATCCCCATCTTCCGTGCCTTGGAGCCGGTCGACTCACCGGCACGGGTCGCGGCGAAGGGCGTGCTCTTGCGCGCGCCCTTGAACCCCATCGTCCCGGCCGAGTCCCAGCACAGCACTTCGCCGTTGGTATCGGTGATCGTGACGATCGTGTTATTGAAGGTCGCCTTGACGCACGCGATCCCGCGGACGACGTGCTTGCGGACTTTCTTCTGTGTCTTCTTGGCCATCTTGTTTCAATCCTGATGCAGCGCGTGTCCGCGGTGTTAACCCTTGACGCCCTTCTTGCCGGCGACGGTCTTCTTCTTGCCCTTGCGCGTACGCGCGTTGCACTTGGTCCGCTGTCCGCGGCACGGGAGGCCGCGACGGTGTCGATCGCCCCGGTAGCAGCGAATCTCACGCAAACGCGAGATGTTCTGCGAGACCTGGCGACGCAGCGCACCCTCGACGACATACTCGGCGTCGATCAGGCTCGCGATGCTCGCGACCTCGGACTCGTTCAGATCACCGGCGCGCTTGTCCGGGTCGAGCCCGCACTTGGCGATGATCTCATCAGCGATCTTCGGGCCCACGCCGTGGATGTACTGAAGCGAGAAACGAATCTTCTTACGGTCAGGAATGTCGATGCCGGCAATACGAGGCATGAATACTTGCTCCCAACAAAGTCTCTATGAGTGCAGGGCTCTTCAGCCCTGAACCTGCTTGTGCTTCGGATCGGCGCTGCAGATCACACGGACCTTGCCCTTGCGACGGACAATCTTGCAACTGCCGCAGATCCGCTTGATGCTCGAACGAACCTTCATACCAACCACCTCCGCGGCTGAAACTCGACGGCGCGAAGCGCCAGCCGGCGATAGAACTCGAAATCAACTCGGGAACTCGCCCACCCGCCGCCTCCGGAGCCCGGCGCGGCGCGGGCGGAGATTGTAGCAAACCCCCGTCAACGGTGCGAACCGCTGTCCCCACCCCCTTGGCTCTCCCCGGCCCCGGACTCCCGATAGCCCCGGGTCAGTGGCGATAGGTAATTCGGGCCTTGGTCAGGTCGTACGGGCTCAGTTCGACCGTCACCCGGTCTCCCGGCAGGATGCGGATGTAGTGCTGCCGCATCTTTCCGGAGACGTAGGCGATGATCTCCTTGTCATTCGGCAGCTTCACCCGGAACATCGCGTTCGGGAGGGCGTCGATGACCTCGGCTTCCAGTGTGAACTTTTCTTCTTGCTTCGGCATAAACCTCTCAGATCAGATCGCCCGGTCCTCTCTCTCGGGATCGGGCTTTGGGTTATACCCCCCATTCAAACCGGGGCCAACTCCACAGGCGTCAAAATCCTGCATCCGGCCCCTCCCGGCCCCCCCGCCCCCCCCGCTGCTCCCGCCCCCCCAGTTACCACAACGGTCCGCTCCTCGTGGGCCGCGACCATCCCTCCCTTGGTGACAACCGTCCACCCGTCCCCCTCGAGACTCACCCCGACCGCGTTCGACGGCCTGCCGCGCCAACAGGTCGAGATACCATCGGAACGCGCCGTGAAGATCGGCTCGATCGCCAGCACCATGCCCTTGGCCAGCACGAAGTCGTCCCCGCCGAACCCGGTCCGATACGCCGGCACGCGGGGCCATTCGTGCAGCTCTCGCCCGATTCCGTGCCCGATGTACTCCACCACCATCCCGAGCCCAGCTCTCATCGCGGCATCTTCGAGTCGGCCCGCCACCTCGAGCCAACGGACGCCGGCGCCGATCGAGTCGATGCACGCATCCAGCGCCGATCGGAGCGTCTCGACCAACGCACGCCGGGCATCAACCTCCTCCGCCGACACGCTCCCGTTCGTGTCACCGCCGATGATCACCGTTGTCGCGGCATCGGCGCACCACCCATCGACACGCGCCCCAACATCAATCGACACCACATCACCGGCGCGGAGCACTCGCTCGCCCGGAATGCCGTGCACGACCTCGTTGTTCACCGACACGCACGCCGCCCCCGGAAACGCGGGGGCGTTCCCCTGGTGGTAACCGAGGAACAGCGCCGTCGCGCCCGCCTCACTCAGCTCGCGCCGCACGACCGAGTCGATCTCGCCAGTCGTCACGCCCGGCGCCGCGTGGTCCGCGGCGCATCTGAGCGCACGCGCGACGACCTCGCCCGCCCTCGCGATGCGTTCGATCTGCTCGTCTGTCTTGATCGCTCCGGGCGGATACTCGACTGCTCGGGTTGTCATCAGACGGTGCGCGGCCCGCGGATTCGCGAACCCCGCCCGCCGCGATCCTCGCCTCCGAGGAAGCCCGCATAGTTCCGCATGAGCAGGCTCGCTTCAATCCGTTGGATGAAGTCGAGACCGACCGAAACGACGATCAAGAGACCCGTGCCGCCCAGGAACTGCGCGACATTGAACGGAATTCCCA
>CALFMQ010000385.1 GCA_937879825.1 uncultured Phycisphaerales bacterium | reverse complement strand
AAGCAGATCTACGACGCGACGCTGCTGGTGCCCACTTCCGTCGATACGGACTGGGATCTGATCGTCGCGACGCTCGTTGAAGACTCCCGTGAGCGCGAGGCGCTTGCAGGGTTCCGCGGCGTCGCAACTTCGTATCAGTTGACCTTCGACGCCGACGGCGTCGAAGTGCACCTGCAGATCATGCCCGACGCCGGTGATGACTCCGTCGTAACGGTCATGGGGCAGATCGAGGGCGATGGCGCTGAGCGCGTCGAGGTGCTGTCGATGGTCGGCGGCGATGTGGTCGCCGGTGGCGCGTGCGACGAGCACGGCTACTTCACCCTCCAGATCGGTGTGGGGACATACGACCTGGCGATCGTGGCAGGCGCGCGGCGGATCATCATCAGGGCTGTCGAGATGGGGTAATGAGCACGGGGACCGAACCACACGCGAGTCTGCTTGATCTGGACTGGGATCGCCTGCCCGAGTTCGTGAAGTTGCTGCGCGAGTCGGACGATGCGGCATCGACTCTTCGGGTCTGGGTGGCGCAGCTGCACGAGTTAACACTCAAGGACATCAACAACGCTCTGGAGCGATCGGAAATGCTGGTAGAAGTCGCCGATCGCGCGGCCCCCCCCGCTTCCCGCGTCGCGGCGCGGTGCGCACGCTCGCACGCGCTGGCGATGGCCAACCGATTCGACAACGCACTGAGTCTGCTCGATCAGGCTATGGAGATTGCTGAGGCGCACGATGACGCGCACGCCCGGGCGCACGTAGACCACAACGCGGTGCAGCCGCTCGCGCGATTGGGGCGGCTGTCCGAGGCGATCGAGCGGGCGGAGCGGGCGGTCGCGGGGTTTGAACGGGCGGGAGATGTGCTATCGACAGCAAAGGCACACTCGAATCTGGCGGTGATTCACCGGATGCGCGACGATCCGCGGCGCGCATTGCACCACTTCGATCGGGCGATTCCCGCGATGGCCGGGATGGCGGGGATCGCGGCGCAACTCGAGAGCAACCGGGCCGAGGCGCTGCTCGATATCGCCGAGTTCGCCCGGGCTGAGGAGTCGTTCACGCGCGCGATGTCGGCCTTCCACGACGCGGGCGCGCTCCACGCGGCGGCGGTTGTGGAAGGAAACCTGGCGGATCTACTCGGCCGTCAGGGGCGGCTCGATGCAGCCCTGCGCCACTTCGAGCACGCGCGCGGACGATTCGAGGGCAGCGGCGCGCCGGGCGACGCGGCGCGCCTCGAGGCCGAACGGGCGGAAGTTCTCGCGACGATCGGGCTGTCATCGGACGCGCGAGATGCGTGGCGTGAGGTGCTCCCGGCGCTGGAGCGTGCTGGTCTGGTGCGCGAAGCAGCCCGTGCTCGAATCGGGTTGGCGTCGCGATTGTTGCGAGACGATCGCCTCGATGAGGCCGAGTCGGTGGCGCGTCGCGGCGCAGAACAATGCACCACCGTCGGAGCGGAACGGATCCTGGCGCGGGCGAACCGCGTGCTCGCGGGCGTCGCGACACGCAAGGGACGCATCGAGGACGCCCGGAGCATGCTGCGGGACGCGATCGAGGCGCTGGGTGATGCGCCCGCGGAGCAAGCGGCAACAATCGCCGACGCAGCGGCTCTGGCGCTGGAGTCGGGCGAGCTCCGCGCGTGTCACGAACTGATCGAGCGCGGGTCCGGAGTCGCGGACCGCCTCGGGCTGCCGGTCCTGCGGGCGACCTTCCTGCATCTGCGCGGGCGATTGCACGACAGATCTGGAAACCGGGACGAGGCCCGACGGGCGTACGGGCGAGCGATCGACCAGATTGAGCGGATGCGTGGCGTATTCACGGGCGAGCACTCGCGGGCGGCCTGGCTCGGGGATCATGCGGGGGTCTACCTGGATCTGGCGCGGCTCGAACTGGATCGAGACTCGGCGGACGCCACGGACCGCGCGTTCAATACGATCGAGCGATCACGAGCGCGGGCGCTGCTCGATATGGTGCACGGCGGCGTCGAACTGACCGAGCACATCGCGCACGCCGCCGAAAGCGATCAGGAGTCGGATTACCTGAAGCGTCTTGCCGGCAAACGTTCGGAACTGAACGCATTCTTCTCGTGGATCGAGTCGGACTCGGCGCGCGGGCGCCACGCGCGCGAGGCGGCGGGTGACCGTCTCGCGACGCTCGAGCGCGAGATCGCGTCGCTCGAGGGGCGGCTCGCGGCGACGCGCCGATTCACAGAGGTGTTTGGTGATCCTGTCACGGCGGACCGGCTCCGGAACCGACTGGCGCCCGGCACGGCGCTGATCGCTTACTTCGAACTCGACGGATGGATCAGCGCGTTCGTTACGACATCGGAGCGCACCGTTGTGCATCGTCGGCTGTGTGAGTCGGCGCGCGTAGTGCAAGCGCTGCTACGACTTGGCTTTCAGATCGACCGGGCGATCTCGCTGGCAGCCGCGGGCAAAGACGCGTGCGATCCTCGCCATGTCGGACACACGGACCGCGAGCTGTCCGCGCTTGCTGGGATGTTCGTTGAGCCGCTCATGAACGAGCTGCTCGATCACAAGCGCCTGGTATTCGTGGCTTCGGACTCGATGCAGGGCATGCCATTCGCGGCATTGCGCCGCGCGTCTGGGTATCTCGTCGAGTCGTATGACATTTCGGTCAGCCCGAGCGCGAGTCTGTACGAGGCGATCGTCTCCGACGGGACTTCGGCGACCTCGCGAGAGGCATTGGTGCTGGGTGTAAGCGATGAGATTGCGCCGCGCATCGCGGAGGAAGCGGCGCGGGTCGGTTCGGTGATCGATGGCGCGACGGTCGCTGTGGACGACGGGGCGACCAGCGAGCTGCTGACCTCGCGCGCGTTGCGGAGCGGGATCATTCACCTGTGTTGCCACGGCGTGTTCCCGCCCGGCCAGCCGATGCAGGCGCGGATTCGTCTGGCGGATGGGTGGTTCAGCGCGCGGGACGCGTACGCGCTGCGCCTGAGCGGATCCGCGGTTGTGCTGAGTTGCTGCGAGGGTGGTCGGGGTGCGGTCGGGTCCGGAGGAGAGGTTCTCGGGCTCGCGCGCGCGTTTCTGGCCGCCGGCGCCCGGTCCATTGTCGCGGGCCAGTGGATGGCCCACGACGAGGCGACATTGGCTCTGTTTGACGAGTTCTACGCGAAGGCGATGGATACACGGACGAAATCCGGAAACTTCTCGGCTGCGGCTTGCCTCTCGTGGGCCCAGCGTTCAATCCTTAACAGGTGGCCCCATCCCGCTTTCTGGGCGAACTTCTTCTGCGTAGGTGCATCATGACACGACGGACCTTGGCGGCTCAGATCATGCTCGTAATCGGCTCGACGCTGGGGCTTCACGCGCCGGCGTGCGCTCAGGATCAGGAGATCACCGGACACGCGATTCTGCGGCTTGAGAACGGCTTCACGATCGAAGAAGTCGTCGCAACTTATGGTGCAGAAGTGCTCGATGTTCTGGATGGCGGGAGCCGCCCGCATTATCTGATTCAGTTGCCGGCGGCGCTCCCCGATGAGCAGTTTCTCATGCAAGCCGCGGGTGATGCGCGCATCAAGGATGCGGAGATCGATGTCACGGCGGCGGTGCCTGATCCCGGAACCCAGAGCTTCTTCATACCGTCGGCGTCGATCCGATTCACGAATCAGCTGTCGCGAGGGCGCGCGGAGCTGAACTACGGCGCGGGCGTTGGCGCTGCCAGTGGCGCGCTCCCCGGGACGCTCGTCGCGGTGATCGATACCGGTATCGACACAACCCACCCGCTGCTCGCGGGTCGCATCGCCCCGAATGGCGTGAGTCTTCTCTTCGGGGACCCGTCGATCGAGGACGCGGGCGACGGCGCTGACAACGACAACGACAGCGATGTCGATGAGTTAGTGGGTCACGGGACGATGGTGGCGTCGGCGGTGCTGTACGCCGACCCGGACGCGATGATTCTTCCGATTCGGGCGGTCGACAGCGACGGGCGGTCGACGGCATTCCGTGTGGCCAAGGGGATCAACGAAGCGGTGCTCCGCGGGGCCAAGGTCGTCAATGTGTCACTCGGATCGACGATTTCGACGGGCGTGGTCGATGGGGCGATCGAAGACGCGACGGCGGCGGGTGTCGTCGTGATCGCTTCGGTGGGAAACGACGGCGCCAACCTCGAACGATTCCCGGCGGCGAGCGTCGGCGCGATCGCCGTCGCCGGAACGGGAGCGAACGATGTGCATGCACCCTTCACCACGTTCGGATCGTACGTGACCATCTCCGCTCCGGCGGTGGGGTTTGTGGGCGCGTTTCCCGGCGGGTTGTGGGCGGAGTCGAGCGGGACAAGTTTCGCGGCCCCGCTGGTGGCCGGTGTGGCGTCACGCATTCTGAGCGCGAATCCGGCGCTCCTGCCTGACCAGGTGCGGGCGGTGCTCACGACGAGCGCCGATCCGATCGACCCGAGCAATCCGGGCTTCGAAGGATTGCTGGGGGCCGGGCGCGTGAACGCGAGAGCGGCGTTGTCGCTCGTGGGGATACTCCCCCCCTACCTAGAGGGTGACCTGGACCTGGACAACCGGATCGATGTGAACGACCTCAATCGCGTGCTGTCGGTCTGGCATAGCGCGGACCCGATCGGGGATGCGGATTATTCCGGATTCGTGGATATCGATGATCTCAATGAGATCCTCTCGAGATGGGGCCTGCCCTAACAGGCATCGATCCGAGGAAAGTCTCAAAATCTGAGCTGGATGTGTATCAGGCCGGGCCGTCCCGGCCTCTTTCTTTGCGCCGGGGCCCACGAACGACCCCGAGCCACACACTCCTCCACACACTCGGGCTGTTGGCGAAGCGGCCTGAGTGTTTCGAACTCAAGAGCATCGGGACCGGCGCGCTGAGTATGCCGCGCGAGGAGTCGCCCGATGGTGTCAGAGGCCCGCTGGATGGGGCCGAGCATGGAAGGAGTAGGTCATGAACCAATCACCCGTACGCATCGCGCTAGGTCTACTGGCTGGGACCGTTGTATCGATCGTTTCGCCCGCGATGGCGAACGATGAGATTCGGGTCGAAACGACGCTGACCGGGTCGGTCACCGGAACAAACGCGCCGCGAGGCGAGGCCGACTACCGCGTGAGCCCAGACCGCATCGACTTCAAGATCGAGATCGAGAAGTTGCCTGTCGGGTCATACGAGTTTCTCGTCAACGGTGCTTTCCAGAACACGATCGTGGTCGTTCCGACGGCAACGGGGAACGAGGGCGAACTCGAGTACTCCGATCCCGTCCGTGCCGGCAAGTTGCCGCTGGTGTTCAATCCTGACGGCGCCCGATTCGAGATCGCCAGCAACGGCGCGGTCATCCTGTCTGGCACGGCAACCCCCATCGGCGGTTCGCCCGGCGGTGGCGGCGGCAACGGGGGAGGCGGATCGTCCGATGATGACAACTCGGGCAGCGGGTCCGGTGACGACAACCCGAGCGGCGACGACAACTCGGGTGGCGGGTCGTCGGGTGACGACAACTCCGGCGGCGGCTCGGGCGGCGGGACGCCGGTCGGAGACATCCCATCGGGCGGGCCACGCCTGGAAATCGAGACGTTCCTGTTCCCCACGGAGAACGGGATCAACGGGTCAAAGGGCGAAACCGACTTCCGCACTCGTCCGGACCGCGTGGATTTCAAGGTAGAAATCGAAGATGTGCCCCTGGGAGCGTACGAGTTCTTCGTGAACGGCGCGTTCCACGGAACGATTCAGGTCGTTTCGACCGCGAGCGGCCCGGAGGGCGAACTGGAATACGCCAACCCGCCGCGGGCCGGCAAACTCCCGCTGACCTTCAATCCCGACGGCGCGCTTTTCGAAGTGAAGCGAGACGGGGTGGTCATCCTGGCGGCGCTGGCTCCGTTCTCGGATCAGCCCGGCGCGGCCAATGGCGGCGCGGTGACCTTCCCGAAGCAGAAGATCAAGGGCTCGATGGATGTGCTCGACGACTCCCGCGCCCGCGGCGTGGTGCGTGCGATCTCGAGCCGGAACAAGGCGAAACTTATCGCACAGTTCGTGCGCCTCGATCCGGGCCTCTACACATTCTGCTCTAACGGCAACGCGATCGCGGAGTTCGAGTACGTGAGCGGCAAGCAGCGAATCGTCATGTCGAGCATCCCCGGTGCGAACGAGATGCTCCTCAACTTCGATCCGACGAACTCTTCCTATGAACTGATGCGCGACGGCGTGATGGTGATGAGCGGATCGCTCGACGGAACAGCACTGGGCAACGGTGTGCTCCCGCTCGGCGAGATTGAGCGCTCGTTCTCGAACTCGGGCGTCGATATCGATGCGGCGGGTCGGGCGCGGCTTCGCACCCGTGCGGATCGCACCGACTTCAATGTTGAGGTTGAAGACCTCGATGTCGGCGAGTACCGCCTTGTCGTTGACGGCCTGGAGGCCGGCACGATCCGGGTGGTCGCGACCGAGGACGGCACCGAAGGCGAGATCGAGTTCCAGAACCCCACCGACGACCCCGACAAGATCCTGCTGACCTTCGACCCGCGTGGCCGGACGATCCAGGTGATGGACGGTTCGATCGTGGTTCTCTCGCTGGTGTTCTGACGCCAGCGCACAACTCCGGGCCCTCACAGCGGACGGCGCGGCGCTCTTCGGGGCGCCCGCCGCTCCTTTCTTTTTGAGTTCCGCGACCTGTATATCCGGATTGGCGTGTATCACCACGGGGGTCCGCCGTCTCCTGACTCTTGAGCACGCCGCCCCGTTTCTTCCGGGCTACGCGGGTTGGGCGGTTCAAGCCGAACGGATCAACGGAGACCTCAAATGAATACGAAGGATGGATCCACCCGCGGAACAATGCACGCGCTGGCCGGGTGTGCGGCTCTGATGTTAGGCGCTGGCGCTTCAGCGCAGACCGCCGTCTCGGGCGCTCTGGATTTCAACGGCAACGGCCGCCACGACTCCGAGGACATACAGCTCGGCGTGGGGTTCGACTGCAATCACAATGCACTGCTGGACACGGCCGACGTGATGATGCCCCACTTCACGGTTGCACTGGAACAGATCAATGCGGTGGAGCAGTACCAGAACAACGTCTGGGATGCTCGACCCATCGACTTCAACCAGGACGGCCTGGACGATCTGGTCGTTGTGGCGATGACCAGCACGAATCTCGGCGGCATCACGCTCTGGCGGAACGGCGGCGGCGCGGGGCTGGAGTATGTGACCCGCATCAACATGCCCAATGCGCGCCCGACAGTGCTGCAGGTCGGCGATCTGAACAGCGACGGGATGCTGGACTTCGTCGCCAGCGACTCATCGTACAACCAGGCATACGTGTTCCTGGCGACGGGTCCCGAGACGTTTGCGGCACCGGTGACACTCCCGGGCCAGCCGGCGAACAACGGATCCACCGGCATCGATCTCGGCGATCTGGATCAGGACGGGGACCTGGATGTGGTCTTCTCGACCTGGTACCCGGGGATGATCAACACCTACATCAACGACGGCAAGGGCAACTTCACCGCCGGCGCCTGGTTCACGACCGATCGTGAGCCACGCGATGTGGCGGTGGCTGACATCAACGGCGACGGACTCCCGGACATTGCCGCGGCATGCGAGCATTGGTCCGGTCCGTACGACTCGGGCACGGCCGTGATTCACACGAATAACGGCGACGGCACATTCGCATGGACGCACACGATCCCCATGCCCAGCGGCGTCGCGCCGTACAACTACAAGGCCGAGCCTCGATTCGTGGAACTTCGTGACATCAACGACGATGGCGCCAACGACCTGATCACATCATCCAACTCGAGCAACATTGTGACCGTTCATACGAATGACGGCGCGGGCAACTTCACACTCTCGCAGTCGCTCGGCGGATGGTGGCTCGAGTCCGATGCGCGGGATGTGAAACTGGTCGACCTTGACCAGGACGGCTGGCCGGACATGGTGTGGGGCGATTACGACATGCACAAGGTCGCCATCTACCGCAACAACGCCGGGACTTTCGAGTTCCACCAGAACTTCGCATCGGGGAACTACGGCGGATACTCGGTCGCGGCGGGGGATTTCTCGGGCGACGGCCTGCCCGACATTGTGGCCACGAACGACGCGTCGCGGACTTTCTCCGTGCTCGTGAACAAGGGGTCGCTGAACTTCGACGCGGCGATCCAGTTCCGTCCGGTAGAGTTCCCCAACGATGTGCAGCTCGGCGACTACGACAACGACGGCATGACGGACATGTTCATGGTCTCGGCGCCGTACATCAGCGGCGACCACGAGATTCATGTGTACCGCGGGATCGGCGACGCCGTGTTCTCGAAGACGCCGATCGTCACTCCACTCGGAACCGGCGGGCTCGGGCACGCCGAGACGCGGGATGTCAACGCGGACGGCAACCTGGACATCCTCGTCGTCACCGGCCCGTGCCGTGTGTATCTCGGCCAGGGAGACGGCACCTTTGCCCTGCCCATCGAGTCGCCGATCACGCCCTTCGGGCTGCGGATGGTGGCGGGCGACATCAATGCCGACGGGAACATGGACATCGCGTGGGTGAACGGAGGCCACCCGTCGATTCTCAAGGTGAGTTTCGGCGACGGGACCGGCTCGTTCGGGCTGCACACCGAGTACACGGATGTCGCAGAGGACGAGAGCATCGGAATCGGCGACATCAATGGCGATGGCGCACCGGAAATCATCACGGGCCACCGCTACGGCATCATCTCGATTCACCCCAACAACGGTGACGGCACCTTCGGTGCTCGCCGCGACATCCATGTCCCCGGAACCATCATTGATCCCGCGTTCGGCGCGATCGCGGTCGCGGACTTCGACGGGGATTCCTACAACGATATCGTGGCGTCCGGATTCGGGCTGGTGGCATTCTTCAATACGATGGGAGACGGGAATCTGCCGGAGACACCCGTGCAGGTCTCTGAGTACGGCGCGAGCATTCTGACGCCGACCGATATCGATCTCGACGGCGATCTGGATCTCTACGGCCGCTCGGCATCGGGCGCGGTGTTCTATAACCCCGGCGACGGCGTGTTCGGCACGCCCATGTTCCTTCCGAGGTATGACTCGAACTCTCGGACCATGATCGTGGCCGACGCAAACAACGACGGCCGCCAGGACATCATGGTCGGCCCTGAGAACTCCTGGAGCCAGTACCTGTTCCTGAACCTGCCTTCGATGGAGTCGGACGCGAACGCGAACATGGTGCCCGACTCATGCGAGGCGCCCGTGACATGCCCCGGCGATGTCTCGGGACCGAACGGCGTCGCGGACGGGCGCGTCAACGTCGATGACCTGAACGCGATCCTCTCGCTGTGGGGCCTGAGCGTGCACCCCGGCGCGCCCGAGGATCTGGCCGGCGACGATGGCGTGATCGACGTCGATGACCTCAATGTCGTCCTGGTCAACTGGCAGACCACCTGCAACTAATACCCACGCGAGGACGGCTCCAAAGTCGACCCGCTTCTGACTCCTCTCGCTCGCAGAGCCGGGGCCCGTTTGGGCCCCGGGTCCTTTTTTGAGCCATCGAGCCGATAGGAGCCCGGACGATTGACGATATAATGGTCTTGATTTATATTTTTAATCCTTGAATGCTGTATCAGGGATCTGTTTCACGGCTCCTGTCGTGCGAGCCGCCATCTCAACGCGGCTGTGAGGCAATACAAGGAGACCACCATGACCACTGCGCGATCATTCCCGGCCCTTGGCGTCCTTCTGGCGGCGTCGGCGGCCTTGTCGGACACCGTCGTCGTCACCACCGGTTTTGATGACATCGATATCGACTGGCAAACCGCGACCATCGCCGATCTTCCCGGCCCGGACGGTAAGGTTTCGTTTTCTGAGGCGATGATCGCCACGAACAACACACCCGGGCACGACCGGATCGAGTTCGCCATCCCGCAGAGCGAATGGCAGTTGCAGTTCTTGTTTCCGGGACGGGCGGTCGTGAAGGCAATCAACACCTTCTTCTGGCGCGCCAACGACCCGGTCACGATCGACGGAACCACACAGACCGCATTTACGGGTGACACAAATCCCGACGGATGGGAGGTCGCGTTCTTTGGCGGCGGGGTATATGTCAATGGCGATGACAGTGAGGTCACGGGCATCGACTCGATTCCGCTCGATGTCTCCGGCGACAACGCACTCATTCATGGCCTGACCGGCACCTCGGGCATTACGCTCTACGACAGCCACGGGTCAATGGTCCGCGACAACTTCGGCACAACCATCAAGATCGATCGCTCGAATAATGTGACCGTGATCGGGAACACCGTCCGGCGCGTGCGTGTCCAGGGTTTCCTGTCCGAGTTCGGGACCGGTCCTGTGCTCAACACACGGATCGGCGGGCCGACGCTCGCCGAGCGCAACTACATCACCGGCTACGGCACACACAATGGCGAGGGGTACCCCGGCGGCACAACAGTCGAGCTCTTCGACACGACCGGGACGATTGTTGAGAACAACTGGATCGGCACGACTCCTGACGGCATGTCCAGCGGGAGCAACGCATCGACCCAGGGCATCGGATTCTCGGGCGAGAATCACGATGTGCTGATCAAGGACAACCGAATCGCGGGGATTCTGGGGATCGGCATGGGGCCGCACGCCGCGGGCTTTCTGTTCGGCTACGGCATTCTCGTCGGCGGGACGGGCAGCGGTGTCGTCATCACGGGTAACACGATCGGACTCAACGCGCTCGGTGAACCCGTGCTGGGGAGCGTGACCGGGATCGAGGTGTCGGACTACTTCGCCGGACCGATGCAGGATGTCACGATCGGCGGCACGAATCCAGGACAGGGCAACGAGATCGCGGGTCACCTCTTCAACGGGGTGACGATCGAGCCGTCGGTCTCGGGTGTCTTGATCGCGGGCAACTCGATCCATACGAACGGCGAGTTGGGGATCGAGCTTCTCAATACCGGCTTCAACTACGGCGTGACGCCCAATGACCCACTCGATACCGACATCGGGGGCAATGGGCTTCAGAACTACCCGGTGCTGACAGGCGCCGACGCGGCCGGCGCTTCGGTACACATCACCGGACCGCTCGACTCGACGCCCAATCGGGTATTTGCGATCGAGTTCTTCGCCAACACCGAGTGCAACCCGACAGGATTCGGCGAGGGCGAACGACTCCTCGGGCGTGTCGATGTGATGACCGATGGCGGTGGCATCGCGGACATCGACGCGACGATCATGTCACCCGTTTCCGGGTCGGAGTGGATCACCGCCACGGCCACTGAAAAGTCCACGAACAACACGAGCGAGTTCTCGGCGTGCGTCGGCGTCACCGGTAGCGGAGCGTGCCTGGGCGACGCGTCGGGTAATGCTGTTGTGGATGTTGACGACCTGAACATGATCCTCGGAGCGTGGGGCACAGAAGTCGGCGCGGGCTCGCCGCTCGATCTGGCGGGCGCCGACGGCTGGGTCGATGTCGACGATCTCAATATGGTCCTGGCGCATTGGGGCACCACCTGCCCGTAACGTCCGCAATACACTCGAGCGATGACGCCGGGCCCCTCCCTTGTGGAGGGGCCCTTTCAATTGATTCGTGGCGGAACACAACATTTTCTCCTGGTGGATGTATCTGGGCGGCTGGCGCGGGCTCCTTATCCATGAGGGCAAAAGAAACGTCGGACGCGTTGTTCCGACCCAACTGCGATTTGGATACAGGAGATTTCAGATGAACCGCACTCTCTCACTCGCTCTCGCCGGACTCGCCTCGACCGTGGTGGTGGCTTCGGCCTCGCAGTTCGCCCTCGCCGCGAACTCCAACTCGTTCCGCGTCCGTGCCAACCTCAGCGGCATGACGCTCGCTTCCGGCAGCGCCGATTATCGCGAGCGTCAGCGCGGCAACGTCCTCGAGCAGCGCTTCAGCGTCGAGGTCGAGGACTTCGCGCCCGACACCGAACTGGCCGTCCAGGTCAACGGCATGCTCTTCGGCACGATCATCACCGACGCCCTCGGCGGCGGCGAGCTGCAGTTCCGCACCGCGCAGTTCATCGATGATCCGGGCGACGGCACCCCGCTTCCCACCGACTTCCCGCACATCGCCGCCGGCGACTCGATCACCGTCGGCCCCATCTCCGGCACCTTCAACTGAGCCGGCCCCACAGCGCCCCAATGGGCGACGAATGCACCCCCCGGCGCGCCAAACGCGCTCCGGGGGAATTCCAAAGTGACACGCACCGATGCCGACGAAAGGGCCAAAGATGAAGACTCAGACAACGATCGCCTCCCTGCTGATCCTGGCCGCCGGTTCGATCGCGGCGGCCGGCGCCGGCACGCTCCCGGCGGAGTTCGACGAAGCCACGCCCGACATCAACCGCCTGTACTCCTACTTCGGCGGCGTGACCTCGTGGACCATCGCCAACTCGCCCAATGTGATCCATACGGGCGACTCATGCCAGGTGAATATCAACTTCGTATCGAGCTTCTTCAACGCCAACGGCGTCGGTCTCGGCTCCAACCTCGTGACCGGCGCAGCGCTCGATGTGCCCGCCGGCGCGGACACCTTCAGTCTCACCGTGCAATCGCCCCCAGAGGGAACGCTCAGTGTCTCGGTCACGATTCGTGAAGATGACAATCTCGACGGCGTGATCGACATCGGCAACGGCGATGATGAATGGGTATCGCTGGCGGTGTTCCTCGACCCGGGCACGAATGTCTACAACATCCCATTCTCACAGTTCGTGGACTCGGGCGGCGGGGACGGCAACGGCATCCAGAACTTCACGACATCTCCCACGATGGCGTACATCATCAACTTCGAGACGCGCGCATCGAACCCGGGCGGGCTGATCACGGTCCCCGTGACGATGTACATCGATCATGTCGGCTTCTACACAGGCCCGCAGTCGATCCCGACTCCCTCGTGCCCCGGCGACGTCGCCAACAACGACTCCATGGTGAATGTCGACGATCTCAATGCGATACTCTCGGTCTTCGGCTCGAGCGTCGGTGTGGGTGACCCGCGCGATCTGGCGAATGCCGACGGGATCATCGATGTAGACGATCTGAATGTCATACTCGCCAACTTCGGCGCGACCTGCCCGTAACAACGACGCACAAGCACATGATTGGGCGATCAGTCGATGATCGGCTCGGCCGACCCGACGCTCTTCGACCCGTCCGGCTTCTGAACCTCGATCCACCACATCGCGCCGGGCGGGAGCGGATCGGGGGCTACCGCGTGAATGTCGTAGTCGTCGTGCGATGCGGCGTATTCGCCTTTGCCGACAAATGAGAGCGTGCGATCTTCGGTGCCGATCCACGCGCGCACGATCGTCGCGCCCTTATCGTTGTACGGAAGCTTCACAACCAGGTGGCCCTCGTGGCCCGCCTCGATCGCGCCGTGGCCTTGGGCGAGCTCGATGGTCATCCCGCCAATCGTGATCACGCCGAGCGACACCTCGTCGTGCGCGTGGTTATCTTCGCCCGCGTGATCGTCGGCGTGGTCCTCGTGGGTCGAGCCGTCGTCGTGGGTGTGCGTGTCATCCTCGTGCTGCTGGGTACCGGAGTCCTGCGTTGACTTGGCGCCCGGCTCGGACTTCTTGCATCCGGGAAGAGCGAGCCCCGCGGCTGCAATGACGGCGAAGACGGGAAGGGCGTGCTTGAGTGTGTTCATGAATCGTACTCCTTGAGGGATTGGTATCGAGATTGATCAGGTGTCTCGGGCTTCCCGGCGCTCGACCTCGGATCGCGACCGGTGAATCGCGGCATATCCCGCCGGCACCACAACAAGATTCAGAAATGTCGAGGTCAACAGGCCTCCGAGGATCACCACCGAGAGTGGCGCGAGGATCTCGTTGCCCGGCTTGTCGCCCTTGAGAATGATCGGGATCAGGGCGAGCGCCGCTGTCAGGGCGGTCATGAGAATCGGCACAAGCCGCTCCATGGACCCTCGCACGATCGCCTCCTGCATCGCCACACCTTCAACGATCGTCAAGTGTTTGTAGTGGTTGACCAGCAGGATGCCGTTGCGCACCGCGATGCCGAAGAGCGTGATGAACCCCACAAGACTCGCGATCGAGATGACCGGCGCCGTGTACGACCCGAGACCCATGAGCCCGGCGAGGTTCGTGAACGGATTGGGCGACTCGGTCAGGAAGATCGCAAGGATCCCGCCAATCAACGCCAGCGGCAGGTTGACGAGCACCAGCAGCGAGACACGCAACGACCCGATCGCCAGATTGAGCAGCAGGATCATCACGAGGAGGACGACGCCGCTGAAGAGCGTGATGGTGCGCGAGGCGGACTGTTGCGCCTCGAACTGCCCGCCGTAGTTCACCAGGTATCCATGCCTCTGCACGATCGGATCGACACGCTCGCGCACCTGTCCGATGAGATGCCCGAGAGTGGAGCCGTCGGCGACATTGAGCGACACGACGGCCTTTCTCTGAGCGTTCTCGCGCGCGATGAGATTCGAGGCCATCTCCGGCCCGATCACCGCGACCTCTTCGAGCCGCACCAGCGCCCCCCCGCTGCCCCGGAGCACGAGGCGCCTGAGATCGCCGACGGAGTCGCGCTCGGACTCCTCGAGACGGACAACCATCGAGTAACGCCGGACGCCCTCGTTGACTTCGGCGACCTCAACACCAAACACCGCGTTGCGGACCTGCTCCGCCGCCCCGCGCGGCGTGAGGCCGTATGCCGCGAGCTCGGCGGGCTGGTACTCGACCGGGAGGGATTGGATCAGGACCTCACGATTGGCGGCCACATCGCGTGCCCCGGGGAGGGCCTTGAGCTCCGCTTCGATCTCCTTGGCAATCGCTCGCAGCACATCAAGGTCATCTCCGTAGATGCTGATCGCGATCGCCGCGGGTGTTCCCGACAAAATATGACTGAGACGATGCTCGATCGGCTGGCCGACATTCGTGGTGACGCCCGGCACCTGATCGAGAACCTTTGATATCTGCTCCCGAACCCCGACGCTGTCGTGTCCGGGCTCGACCGTGATCTCGATCTCGGAGTTGCTGACGGGCTCGGCGTGCTCATCGCGCTCGGCGCGGCCGGTCCTCCGAGTCACACTCTTGACGCCCTCGACTCCAATGAGCTGCCTCTCGATCGCCGAGGCCATCCGGTCGCTCGCGGGAAGCGATGTGCCGGGCGGCGCACTGAGAAAGACGGTGAAGGTGCCCTCGCGGAACTCGGGCAGGAACGACGTGCCGAATGTTGATGCGAGCCAGAGACTCAATAATGTCGCGACTCCCGCGAGCGTGAGCACCCAGATACGCGCGCGCACGGCCAAGCGCAGCATCGGTTCGTATAGCCGTTTCAGCAGACGGACGAGAATCCCGTCGTTCGACTCGTGGCGCCCGGGCCGCTCGTGGAGCAGATAGCGGCACATCGCCGGCGTCACCGTCAGCGCCACGACGAGCGATGCGAGGATCGACACGACGAACGCGATACCCAGCGGCCGGAAGAACCGTCCCTCGATGCCCTCGAGGAACATGAGGGGCAGGAACACGATGGCGATGATGACCGTCGCGAAGACCATCGCGGGGCGGATCTCGTTGCTCGCCTCGAAGATCACTCGGAGTTTCGGATGGCGTTGCCCCTCGGGCTTCCCGGCGTTCTCCTTGAGCCGGCGGAACACATTCTCAACGTCGATGATGGCGTCATCGACGAGACTGCCGACGGCGATCGCGAGGCCGCCCAGCGTCATGACATTGATGGTCTCACCCATCCAGTCGAGCACCAGCAGCGCCACCGCCAGCGACAGCGGCAGCGCTGTGAGCGTGATCAGTGTCGTCCGGAGATTGAGCAGGAACAAGATGAGAATGATCGAAACGATGATCGCAGCGTCGCGAAGCGCATGCACGACATTGCTGACCGAGAACCCGATGAAATCCGCCTGGCGAAAGATATCGCGATTGATCTCGACACCCGCCGGGAGCAGCGGCTCCAGCGCATCCAGCATCCGGTCGATCTGGTCGGTGATGACGAGCGTATTCGTTCCGGGCGCCTTTTGAATCGTCATGACGACCGCGGGGTGACCCCCGTCCGCTCCGGTGCCGCGTTTCGGTGCCGGCCCGAGCCGGACCTCCGCGACCTGGCCGATCGTGACCGGTGCGCCGTCGTGATACTTGATCACCGTGCCGGCGATGTCCCCGACGGATCGCACCCGTCCGCTCTGCCTGATAGGCAGCTCGAGACTGTCCACATCGGCCAGATAGCCCGCGCTGAGCGTGCTGTGCGATTGGCCCGTCGCGTCGATGACATCATCGACCGCGAGGTCATACAACCGGAGTTTCTCCTGCTGCACGAGCACCTGATACTCGGGCAACTCGCCGCCGATCACGGACACCTGCGAAACGCCGGGGATGGCCAGCAGCTTGTTCCGCAGGTCGAACTCGGCGTATGCGCGGAGTTCCATCGGGGGGACCGCCCCGTCGGGCGAGGACACCGCGAGGAGCATGATCTCGCCCGTGATGCTCGTAATGGGCGTCATCTCCGCGTGCGCATCCGGCGGCAGGTCCTCGCGGATCGTGTCGAGCCGCTCCGAGACGAGCTGGCGTGCGCGGTAAATATCCGTGCCCCAATCAAACTCGACATACGCGATCGAGAGCCCGATCGCGCTGCTGGTCCGCACGCGCCGAACTCCAGGAATCCCGTTCACGGCGGTCTCGATCGGGAATGTGACGTACTGCTCGACCTCATCGGCGGCCAAACCGGGCGCTTCGGTCATGATGACAACCGTCGGCGCGTTGAGCTCGGGAAAGACGTCAACAGGCGTTCTGGGCAATCGATACGCCGCAAGCGCGAGGAGCACACCACCCAGCACCAGAACCAAGGCGGCGTGATCGAGCGAGAATCGGATCAGTTTCTTCAGCATGGCGTCTCGCTCCGCTCAATGATCGCCTTCATGGAATGTGCCGTCCGCGTGGACATGGCCCCCCTTCTGGACAACGCCGCTCTGCTGACTCGCCAGCTTCAACTCGTACGCGCCATCCAAAACAATCTCGTCTCCCAGTCCGACGCCGCTGTTGATGACGACCCAGCGACCGTCGTCGACGCCCATGTCGGCCTCAACGCGGATCGCTTTGTTCGGATCGCTCGGATCGCGCCGGAAGAACACATGCGTGACTCCGTCCTTGACGATCGACGATCTGGGAATCGCCAACGCCGGCCCGCCGGTCGACTCCACAGCGACCTCAAGAAATGCCGAGACGCCCTGGCGGATCCACGGCCGCGTCTCTGAGGGCGTCGCCAGTATCGGGATGGTTCGCTGCCGGGGATCCGCCTCGAGCCCGATTTCGACCATCGCTTCAACGCCGTCATTCACATCGATTCCCTGCCCCACCGGAGGCACAATGCGTGCCCGGCGAACATCTCCAAGTCGCGCGAGGTCGGACTGCAATGCCAGCGCCCGGAATCGCACCTTTCCCGGATCGATGATCGATAAGACGAGCGACGGCGCCTCGGCGAATGCGCCGTCTGTCAGCGCCAAGGACTCCACAACTCCGCCCTCGGTCGCGCGAACCTCGATCCAGATGATGGTCTGAAACGTAGGGACCGATCCGCCCCCGACCTCAACGAGCGATTGGAGCTGTTCCTCACCGATGCCCGTCGCCGCCGACGCCCTGTGCATCGCGTGTTCGCGGGTCCGGTGAGCGTTGGCCAGGGCGGTCTCGGTCTGCTTCAACTCCGCGCGCAATCGCGGGAGACTCGCCTCGATCTCGGCAGCCTGCGCTTCAAGATCCGCATTGCGTACTTCCGCCTGCGACAGAGATGCAACCCGGTCACGCATGATCGCGAGCCGCCTCTCCGCTTCATCGGTCCTGGCCCGCGCAACACCGATCGCGGCGTTGGCCGCCTCGATCTCCTGCTCGCCCACGATGATCTCGTGCTGAAGTTCAGGCCACTCGGGTGAAAGGAAGCGGTAGAGAAGATCTCCCGGTTCGACACGTTGGTATTGATCGACCTCAATCTCGACCCGGCCCGGGAGCGTCATCCGATACTCGTGGCGTGCGAGGGGCTGAAGCTCGAACGCGCCGGGCATGCGAATCGTGCTCTCCACGCGCCGGCGCTCCACCTTGGCGAATGTAATGCCGAGGTTGTTGCGGACGGTCGCCGGAATCTCGACCCTGTCGGTCAGAGATGTCTCATCATTCGCCGCATTGGCTAGCTCGGGCTTCGACGGGCCACGCGAGCATGCAGCGAGCAGCGAGAGGCACAGCAACCCCACGAGCGCAACCGCAGATCGAGAATGCCGACAGTTCATGGACTCACCTCATCAGTATCAAAGTGCTCCGCGGCACCGCCGGCCGCTGAGTTGAGATCGCGTATCGTTCGGAA
>CALFMQ010000384.1 GCA_937879825.1 uncultured Phycisphaerales bacterium | reverse complement strand
ATATCCATGATTGCCGCCAACGACACTCGGATCAACGATTCGATGGGTCAGTCAATAGTTCATGTCTCGACATCTTCATCTCAACCTGTTCAATACGATCTTCATGGTGTGCGCTTTGTGAGCGGCACAACCGTTAACCCATCTGGAAATGGAATCGGAACGCTCTTTGTGATACTTGATCCTGTGTCCATTGGCTGCGCAGGCGACACCAACTCTGATGGGACGATCGATGTGGACGACCTGAATATCGTGTTGGGAAATTGGGCGACGACTTGCGGTACCTGAGGTTTCAGTTGCAGGCATAGCGCATGGTCAGATGGGCATCACCGACGCTCGAGTTGGTGCGATCCGGTGTCCTCCCCCCTCACTTCCTCCGCTTCTTGAAGCGCGTCTTCGGGCTCGCCGTGTGCGTCGAGCCCTTGCGCCCCATGCCGGGAAGCGCCGGCATTCCCATGCCGCCCATCGCGCCCGCCGCACCCCCCGCGGCCTGAAGGTCCTTCATCGCCTTCATCTTCCCCTTGATCCCCATCCCCGAGAACTGCTGGCTCAGTTTCGACACCACGCCGAACTGCTTGACGAGTTGCGAGACTTCCTCCGGCTTCACGCCCGAGCCGCGCGCGATCCGTTTGCGGCGCGACGGGTTGATCTTGTTCACATCCTTCCGCTCCGTCGGCGTCATCGAGTTGACGATGCCCTCGATGCGGTCGAGTTGCTTCTCGTCCACCTGCACATCCTTGAGCGCCTGGCCCACGCCCGGCAGCATCCCCAGCAGTTGCTTCATCGGGCCCATCTTGCGCAGCGTGCGCATCTGGTCGAGGAAGTCCTCCATCGTGAACTGGCCCTTGGCCATCTTCTCGGCCATGCGCTCGGCTTCTTCTTCGCTCACCTCCTGCTGCGCACGCTCCACGAGCGACACCACATCGCCCATGCCCAGGATGCGCCCCGCGACGCGCTCGGCGTGGAACTCCTCGATCGCGTCGAGTTTCTCGCCGACACCGATGAAGCGGATCGGCGCGCCGGTGACTTTCTTCACAGACAGCGCCGCGCCGCCGCGGGTGTCGGAGTCGAACTTCGTGAGGATCACGCCGTCGATCTCGAGTTGCTCGTGGAAGGCCTTGGCGCTGTTGACGGCGTCCTGCCCGGTCATCGCGTCGACCACCAGCAGGATGTGGTGCGGCTGCAGCGCGCGATTCACCGCGCGGAGTTCGCCCATGAGATCGTCGTTGACATGCAGGCGACCGGCGGTGTCGAGGATGAGCGTGTCCACGCCCTTGGCCTTGGCGGCCTTGTAGGCGTTCTGGCAGACGGTGATCGCCGCGCCGACCGCCTTGCCGTATTCCGCGACCTTGTCGGGCTCGGCGTAGAAGTGGACCTGCGCGCCGCCGGGCATTTCGGTTTCGACCTGCTGCGCGACGGTGCGCAACTGATCGACAGCGGCGGGACGCTGCAAGTCGGCGGCGGCGAGCATGACGGAGCGTCCGCGCTTCTTGAGGTAGGCCGCGAGTTTGCCGCAGGTGGTGGTCTTGCCCGAGCCCTGGAGGCCGCACATCATCACGACGGTGGGCCCGGGCGAGACGCGGGGCACGCCGGGCTCGGTCGGGGCGGACATGAGGTCGACGAGCGCCTTGTGGACGATGCCGACCATCTCCTGCTGGGGCGAGAGGGACTTGGTGACCTCGGTGCCGACGGCGCGATCGACGACGGTGTCGCAGAAATCGTTGACGATCTCGTAGTTGACATCGGCGTCGAGGAGCGCATCGCGGACCTCGTCCATGGCCTCGCGGACATTGGCCTCGGAGATCTTGCCCTTGCCCGAGAGTTTCTTGAATGCGCTGGAGAAGCCGTCTGAGAGCCGATCGAACATCAACAATGCCTCCGTGCCGAGTGGTCAGGGAGGCATTGTACGCGCGTGCTCAGAGGGGGTGCGTGGGGTGAGTGGGGGGAGTGGGGGGTGGGGGGCTAGTAGGAGAAGTTGGCCCAGGGATCGCTCGTCGTGAGCGTGCTCACCGCCGCGGAACCCGTGACCGCTGCCGTCCCCCCGGCGGTGATGTTCACGATCGCTCCGTAGCGGTTGCCG
>CALFMQ010000383.1 GCA_937879825.1 uncultured Phycisphaerales bacterium | reverse complement strand
ACATCGGGCCCAGCGCATCCGCCGGCGTCGATCCCGCATACATGGGCATCGGCCCCGTCCCCGCGACCCGCAACGCGCTCAAGCGCGCCGGGCTCGCGCTTTCCGACATCGGCCTTGTCGAACTCAATGAGGCATTCGCCGCCCAGTCCATCGCGTGCATCCGCGAACTCGGGCTCGACGACTCGATCGTCAATGTCAACGGCGGCGCGATCGCCATCGGACACCCGCTCGGATGCACCGGCGCCCGCATCGCCACCACGCTGATTCACGAGATGAACCGCCGCGGATCAAATCGCGGCCTCGCGTCCTTGTGCGTCGGTGTCGGTCAGGGGCTCGCGACAATCTTCGAACGCACCTGACGCTCAGGGCATCGCCGCGATCTTCTCAAACCCGCCCCGCATCGCGTCGAGCAGGTCATCGACCTCCGCATCACCCATCGGCGTCGAGAGCGCGCACGAGCATGAGTTGATGAGGATGAACCCCGCATCGAACATGTGGTCGAGCATGACCTTGACGCGCTTGTTCTCTTCCGCCGTCGTGTGCGCCTCGCGGTAGTTCGTGGGGGCGGTCGCTTTCATATGCACGCGGAACATCGAGCCGCCACCGGTCACGCTCGCCCTCGCGCCCGTCTCGCGGATCATCTTCTCGATGCTCGCGATCGCGCGCTTGGCCATCCCGTTGAGGCGCGCAACCTCTGAACGGTCGAACTTCTCCATCGCCGCCAGACCCGCCGTCAGGCTGATCGGGTTCGCCGAGAATGTGCCCGAGTGCGGGTACACATACGACTTGGACCGCGGGTTGAGCACATCCATCACATCTCTGCGGCCGGCGATCGCGCCGATCGGGAACCCGCCCCCGATCATCTTGCCCATCGCCGTCAGGTCCGGGCGGAGCCCGTATTGCTCCTGCAACCCGGTGTAATGCGACCGCAGCGTGATCACCTCATCGAGCAGCAGCAAAACGCCGTTCTTCTTCGTCCAATCGCGCAGCGCCGACACATACTCCGGGTCCGCCGGGTTCAGGCCCACGCGGTGCGGCATCAGGTCCAGCACCAGGCACGCCAACTTGTCCTTCGACCGCTCCAGCAACGCGATCGAGCGGTCGATGTTGTTGTACGGAATCACCACAACCTCATTGACCGCCGACTCGGGCGTGCCCTTCACCAGCGGCACGCGCCGCGGCTCGTCCGCATCACCCCAGTTCGCCGGCGATGGTGTCTGGCTCACCTCGACAAAGTCATACGCCCCGTGGTACGCGCCCTCGGCCTTGGCGATCATCGGACGACCCGTGAACGCGCGCGCCGCCTTGATCCCCACCATCAGCGCCTCGGTCCCCGAGTTCACAAACCGCATCATGTCGAAACCGGGGATGCGCTCATTGAGATACTCGGCGTACCGGACCTCGATCTCGGTGCCGATGTTGTACGCGGTCCCCTTGCGCAGCTGCGCCGTCACCGCCCGCACCATGTCCGGATCGGCATGCCCGTGGATCAGCGACGCCATGTTGTTGGCGAAGTCGAGGCGCGTCACACCCTCGATGTCCGTGATCCGGCATCCCTCGGCGTGATCGGCATACAGCGGGTGCGGATCGCGGAACGCCGCGTTCCGGCTCACGCCGCCCGGCAGAACCTTCAGCGCCCGCTCATACAGGGCGGCGCTTCGCGTCACATCCACATGCGTGCTCATGACATTGTCCCGTTGCAAGAGGTGCCGATCGCAGCAGGGGGGCGCCGGTCCGCTCCCGCACATACTCAAAGTCCACACCCGGAGCCAACTCGACCACGCGGAATCCGTCGCGCGTCACATCAACCACCGCCAGGTCCGTGTATACCCGATTGATCACGCCCCGCCCCGTCAGCGGATACGTGCACCGATCCACGAGTTTCGGCTCGCCGGTCTTCGTGCAGTGCTGCGTGATCACATAAACAGATTTCACGCCCGCCACGAGGTCCATCGCGCCGCCCACCGCGGGAATCGCATCCGGCTCGCCCGTCGACCAGTTCGCCAGATCGCCGTTCTGCGCCACCTGCATCGCGCCCAGCACGCACAGGTCGATGTGCCCGCCCCGGATCATGGCGAAACTGTCCGCGTGATGGAAGTACGCCGCGCCCGGAATCGCCGTCACCTGCCGTTTGCCGGCGTTGATGAGCTCCGGGTCGCCCGTGCCCGGCGCGGGCGAGGGCCCCATGCCGAGCAGACCGTTCTCCGTGTGGTAGATCAGCGTGCGGCCCTTCGGCACGAACTTCGCAACCAGTTCCGGAATCCCGATCCCGAGATTCACATACGAACCATTGGGGATGTCCAGCGCCAAACGCTGGGCCATCTCGTCGCGCGACCACCCGATCTGTTCCTCGCCCGTCGTCATGGATAGGTCGCTCCCGTCGCCACGAGTTCCGACTCATGCATCGGCGATGCGACCTCGACCACTCGACTCACAAAGATGCCCGGCGTCACGACCACTTCAGGATCAAGCGCGCCCGCTTCCACGATCTCGCTCACCTGCACGACCGCGACCCTCGCCGCCATCGCCATGATCGGCCCGAAGTTCCGCGCCGTCTTGCTGTAGACAACATTGCCGTAGGGGTCCGCCCGCCGCCCCTTGATGAGCGCGAAGTCCGCCCGAAGGCCGCGCTCCATCAGGTATTCCTTCCCATCGAAGACGCGCGACTCCTTGCCCTCCGCCAGCGGCGTGCCCACAGCCGCCGGCGTGAAGAACGCCGGAATCCCGGCGCCGCCGGCGCGAATCCGCTCCGCGAGCGTGCCCTGCGGCACCAACTCCAGTTCGATCTTCCCGCTCCGGTACAAATCGGGGAACACAGTCGAGTTCGCCGTCCGCGGGAACGAGCACACCACCTTGCGCACGCGCTGTTCCTTGAGCAGCGCCGCCAGACCGACCTCGCCGCTCCCGGTGTTATTGCTGATGACCGTCAGGTCGCGCGCCCCCTGATCGATGAGCGCGTGAATCAACTCGATCGGGCTCCCCGCCTCACCGAATCCGCCGATCATCACCGACGCACCATCGGGGACATCCGCAACGGCGTCCGCGGCGCTCTGGTACCGCTTGTCGATCATGGTTCGTGCTCTCAGTGAGCCGCCAGCGTCTTGGCGTCCTTGACACGGGTGTAGGCGTACAGCCCCGCCTCATCGAAAAGCACGCGATCCTCGTAGTCGTTGAACCAGATCGCCTTCGGGTTGCGCCCGACGATGCACACCTTGCACCGGTCCGGCGCGCTGCCCGCATTACGAAGAATCTTGAAGATCACCACGCCATTCTCCGCGCCGGGCAGGCCCGCGATCGGTTTGTCCGTCACCGCGACAACCTCGGTCTTGCCCTTGTAGTGCGTGATGGAGAGCCGCGCGTGCGCCTCGACGCCCGACAAGCCCTTCTGCGACTCGTTGAGAATCTGCCACGCCCGCTCGATGGGAACATTGAACGCCTTGTACGCGACGATGTCACGACCGCAGAAGAAGTAGTGGTTCTCCGCGCCGACGCGCTTCATCTCGCGCTGCATAAGCCGCAGCGCATCGGGGTCGTCGTTGATGTCCTTGATGATCGGCGTCTGGTTCTCGACCGTCACGAAGCCGCGCGAGAGGAGCCCCCGCATCGCCGTGAGCGTGTCCGGCACCCACTGATGCACACCCATCCCGTCCTGGATGTAGTTCCCGTCGTCGTCCTTCATCAGGAACTCGTCGGGGTGCTCGAAGTGAATCATCAGATGGACGCCGACATCCGGATAGGTCTCATGGAACGCGTCGAGCATCGCCAGGAAGGTCGGGTCGAAACGCTTCGGATAGAACGCCATCTCCTTCGTGCCGATGCGGATCGACTCGATCCCGCTCTCGGCCAGCGCCGCCATCCACGCCGCGATCTTCGAGTTCGCAAGCACCATCGGGTCGCCGCCCGACATCAGGATCTCGCGCAGCTTCTCGCGACCCGAGTCCGGGTGACGCCCGCCGTTGGCCGCGACCTGCTCGTTGAACTCCCGGATGTACGCGGTCACCTCGGGAATCTGCGCCAAGCCCTTCTTCGCGACCGTGCCGTCCTTGCGGGCGATCTCTTTCCGAGCGATCAACTCTTCGCGGTAGCAGAAGCGGCAGTGGGCCGAGCATGTCGAGACGACATACATCAGGCCCATCTCGTACTTGTGAAGCAGCCCCTCCACCGGGCTGTAGTCCATCTGGTTGCCCGGGTCCTCCGAACCCGCCAGGTCGATCGTCTCGTCCGGGCTCGCCTTGACAAGCCGCTGCATCGGCTTGCTCTTGACCGCCAGATCGAAGTAGTGCCGCGTCACCTTGACGGGCATCCGCTTCTCGACATCGCGGGGAGAACCCTTGAGCACCCGCAGCTGCACCAGCTCATCGCTGGAATAGAAGTTCATCATGTCCGCCGGCGCGCGCTCATCGAAGAAGGGCGCCAAGCCATTGATGATCTCGCGCTTGTACTGCGCATCCTCCACGCGCTCGAGAAAGGCCCGCTCGCGGTCGGTCTGCACATACTCCTGGGTCGTCGGCATCGGAGGGCACTCCAGAAAAGGTCGCTCCAGACTCGGATCGTCTTGAAATCAGATGTACACTAAGCCAACCTGAGTGTAACGCAATGACCAACAGGTGCCACCATGTCTCTCCAAGAACTCATCGCGCCGGCCAGCGACTCCCTGACGCCCACCGAACGCCGAATCAGCGCGCTCCTCATTCAGGACGCCACGCTCCTCGCCTTCGGCACCGTCTCGGATATCGCCGACCGCGTCGGCACCTCCAGACCTTCTATCGTCAGGTTCGCAACCAAAATCGGATTCGACGGCTTCACCGACCTCCAGAACTGGATGCGCCAGGACCTTACCCGCCAACTCAACAGCCCAACCCGACGCGTCCGCCTCCGAGAAGGCCAGGCCACCCCCGTCCGAGAATCAATCAATAACGCCCTCCGCCACGCGCTCGACACACTCACCGACGAACGCCTCACGACCCTCGCCACACCCATCGCCAAAGCCCGCGCCGTCTGGATCCTCTCCGGCGAAACATCCATGGCCGGGGCGACCGTCCTGACCAGCGGCCTCTCGATGGTCCGCGATCAGATCAACCTGGTGCACGAACAAACCGCCGCCCGCCAACTCTGCGGCGCCCAGCGCGACGACGCCGCAGTCATCTTCGATTTCGCCCGCTACCGCAGGCACTCCGTCGTCACCGCCCGCGCGCTCGCCAAACAGGGCGTCACGATCATCGCGATCACCGACTCCCCGCTTTCTCCCCTCGCCTCACTCACCAAAACCTGGTGCCAACTCCTCATCCCGGCCGTCGGCCCCTTCGACAGCGCCCTCCCCGCCGTGCTCACCGCCGAACTCATCACCGCGCGCGTCGTGCGGCTCCTCGGCAAGAAGGCCCACGCCCGCATCGACCGCCTCGAAGAACTCTGGCAACAACTCGGCACGTTCCTGGAGTACGTCCCGCGCCAGGAAAAGATGAACGGCTCGCCCGTCCATGAAAGCCGCCCCCCGCGCACCACCGGGCCGAAGTAAACGCCGCACCGCGGACGTTCAAAACAGCCGTCAACTCATTCACCGTCCCGCGGCGCGCCGCCCGACCCCGGCTCATCATCAAACACCGCGCGCCCCGCCGGCGAGTCCATGTCGTCCATCTGGCCGCTCCGGGCGGCCCAGACGAACGCGCCGATGAACACCGCCGCCAGCACCAGCGCCAGCGGCAGGATGATGAAAATCAGTTCCACGACCCTGACTCCACGCTCCCCCGACCGAACGACCCCGAACGATACGCGATCGTCACCACGGTGAGCGAACTCAGCGGCATCAGCACCGCCGCGAGCAGGGGGGTGATCAGCCCGCTCACCGCGAGCCCCGCGCACACCATGTTGTACGACGCCGAGACAACCATGCACACCTTGATGGTCCGAATCGTGCGACGCGCACCGACCAGCAGCTC
>CALFMQ010000382.1 GCA_937879825.1 uncultured Phycisphaerales bacterium | reverse complement strand
GTGGCACAAAGACCTGGCGGACACCTTCAAGAAATCGGTTCCCGATGAGGCGGTGAACCTGAACTCGTTCGTGGGCGAAGGCGGCCAGACGGCCGGTGCGCACGTGAACCCGGACGAGGCCGAAGCGATGCAGAAGTCCGGTTGCGTGCGCGTGCGCCTCGGCGAACAGAGCCACCCCGCCAACCCGGGCCACGAAGTCAAACTCAAGCACGGCTCGGTGGTCATCGCCGCGATCACCTCCTGCACGAACACAAGCAATCCTGACGTGATGATCGCGGCGGGCCTCGTGGCGCGCAAGGCGCGCAAGCTGGGGCTGACGCGCAAGCCGTGGGTCAAGACCTCGCTCGCGCCGGGCTCGAAGGTGGTGACGGACTACTTCGACAAGGCCAATCTGACCGAGGACCTCGACGCGCTGGGTTTCCACACGGTCGGGTACGGGTGCACGACCTGCATCGGCAACTCCGGCCCGCTCCCGGCGGAGATCGAAGCGGGCGTGAAGGCGGGCGATCTTGTGGTCGCCAGCGTCCTGTCGGGCAACCGCAACTTCGAGGGGCGCGTCCATCAGGCCGTTCGGGCCAACTACCTCGCCTCGCCGCCGTTGGTGGTGGCGTACGCCATCGCCGGCACCGTGGACATCGATCTGGCCAACGACCCGATCGGAAAGTCCAAGGACGGCAAGGATGTCTATCTCAAAGACATCTGGCCGACGCACGCCGAGGTCGTGGCGCTGCGCAACGCATCGATCTCGCCCGCGCAGTTCAAGGAGAAGTACGGCAGCGTCTTCACCGGCAACGAGACGTGGAACAAGGTCCCCGTCAGCAAGAGCGAGCTCTACGCGTGGGACGACGACTCGACCTACATCCAGAACCCGCCCTTCTTCGAGGGCATGACCGAGGAACCACCCGGCTTCGGTTCCATCCACAGCGCGCGCGTGCTGGCGATGCTGGGGGACTCGGTGACAACCGATCACATCTCGCCGGCGGGCTCGATCGCGGAGAAGTCGCCCGCCGGGCAGTTCCTGACCGACAAGGGCGTGCGCAAGGCCGACTTTAACTCCTACGGCTCGCGTCGCGGCAACGACCGCGTCATGACGCGGGGCACCTTCGCCAACATCCGCGTCCGCAACATGCTCGCCAAGGATGCGCAGGGCAACATCCCCGAAGGCGGATGGACACGCGACTTCTCGAACAAGGGCACCGGGCAGGTGGCGTACATCTACGACGCCGCGATGAACTACAAGGATCAGGGCACGCCGCTCGTCGTCTTGGCGGGCAAGGACTACGGCATGGGCTCGTCGCGCGACTGGGCCGCCAAGGGCACCTACCTGCTCGGTGTACGCGCCGTGATCGCCGAGTCGTTCGAGCGCATCCACCGTTCGAATCTCGTGTTCATGGGTGTCCTGCCGTTGCAGTTCAAGGCCGGCCAGAGCGCCGCGTTGCTCGGGCTCGACGGCACCGAGTCGTTCGATATCGACTTGCCCGCCGACCTCGCGCCCCGCGCCGAGGTGCGTGTCACGGCGACGCATCCCAAGGGCAAGAAGACCGAGTTCGTCGCGATGAGCCGAATCGATACGCCCGTGGAGATCGAGTACTTCCGCAACGGCGGCATTCTCCAGACCGTTATCCGCAAGATTCTCAACGACTCACGCAAGCCCGCATTGGCGTGATCGGAGTCACTAGTGGTACGGCGAGTACGGCCGGCAGAGTGACCGCGCGATCAGATTGAGCGTCTCGCGCACCTTGGGCGAGGCATCCTCGATCGCCAGACCGACGTCGTAGCGACCGATGCCCTTGCGCTCAACACGCATCACCCGTGTGGGAACGGTGAAGGAGCCGAGGGGCGAATGCACCGTGCACTCGTACGCGGCGCCCACAGCGACCCACGGCTTGCGCCGCGCGGCAACCCGGAAGCCGCCCGCCGAGATGTCGATCACACGACCGAGACTGGTCACGATGTCCTGACAAACAAGCCGCCCGGAGTTCCTCCGGTCGTTGCTGGCGGGTGTCGGGGCGCCCGCGGCATCGGATAGGCGATACGACGGAATCATGCGTAGTTCATCGGCCGAGCGAGGCCTTGAGTTCTCGTGGAGTCCAATTCGGCGTTGGATACAAGGGCGCCGCGTCAGGCTGCGCGGGCGATGTGGGACAGCACCTCGGCGGCCTGAGGTGTCGGGTCCACGAACTCGACGCCCACCTCCCACTTGGTGAGCGCGACCCGGCGGGCCCACGCGATCCGGTAATACACCGAGAACGATCCGTGCACCGAGCCGACGGTGCACGCACCCTCATCGCCCGTGTTCATGGCGCTCAGGCACCGATGCACGATGCGCATCCCCGACGCCGAGATGTCGAGCACCTTGCCGAGTGAGCAGTTGATGTCCTTGGTCTGAAGGCGGCCGTGCCGGCGCGCGTTCTGGCCGCGCGAGTGGAGCATGTTCAGCAGATAGGAGTTGCGCGGACGGGCACTCATGCCCGTCTCATCGGCACCCATCGGATGGATGTTGAGCGATAGAATCGGAATCAAGCGCTGTCCGTGCCCGCAGCTCGGATCGCCCGCCCGATAAGTCAGGCCGCCCGCTCACGCCTCTTGTCGAACAGAGCGCGGAGGTCGGCGTCCCCGAGAATCTGCCACGCGCTCACGACCTCCTGAAACTGCTCGTGCGCTTCCGGATCCGGGTTCACATCCGGGTGCAGCTTCGTGGCGAGCTTGCGGAATGCGGCGCGGAGCTCCTCGTGCGAAGACTCGGGCGGCGCGCCCAGAATCGCGTACAGGTCCGGCAGTTCGATCGCGATCGTCGCGTCGGGCGGCGGGGCCTGAGATTGCGTCGGATCACCGTACGCCGTGGACTGCGAGGTCGTCTCAGAGCCGGCGAACTCACCGCTCTGGTCCGCGCCGGGAATAAACGTGCCGTACCGTCCCAGGTTCTCGAGCGCGACCTCGTGCTTCCGCGACAGTCCGACGAACTTCAGCCCGATCGAGCGCTCCTTGCCCATGATCTTCGGGCGCCGGATGCGCACGACTTCCGCGCTCAGCACCAGCTTCTTCCCGCCCACGACCAGCCGGATCGACACCGTCTGCCCGCCCTTGACCGGGGGCGCACCATCGCAGATCACCCGCGCCCCCGTCCGCGAAATATCCACCACCCTCCCCAGGGCGGACGCCAGGTCGTGCGTCTCGAACCTATGCTTCAGTCGGCGTTCACTCCCTGAGTTCGCTGACGCGGCGCGCACCATCCCATCGTCGGCACGTGATCCGCCGGGATTGACATCCATCCCACGCCGGACCTGATTCCTGGCTTATCGGGTCCGGGCTCAGAACGCAACCTTCGGCGCCTGGCGGGCGGCCTCGTCGTGCAACTCGAAGTACTGCGCCTTCTTGAAGCCGAACAGGCCCGCGATGATATTCGTCGGGACGCTCTCGACCTTGAGTTCCAGGTTCTTCACGTTGCCGTTGTAGAACCGGATGCTGCTCTGGACCCGATCCTCGGTGTTGGCGAGTTCCGCCTGGAGCGACTCCACATTCGTGCTCGCCTTGAGGTCCGGGTAGTTCTCGATGCGTACCCGCAGCTGGCCCAGCGCCGACTGCAGGGCCGTCTCGACACGCGCCTGGTCCTGTGTCGCCTCGCCGGGGCGCAACCGCTCGGCCTGCTCGCGCAGCGAGACGATGTTCTCGAGCAGCTCGCGCTCGTGCTTCATGTACCCCTTGACCGTGTTGACCAGGTTGGGGATCAGATCGTGACGACGCTGCAACTCGGTATCAACATTCGACCACGACTCGCGCACATGCGCCCTCGCGCTCACGAGCGAGTTGTACATCGCAAACACGATGACCAGCAACACAACAGCGACCGCACCGACGCCGATCAGATAAGGCAGCATGACCGAACCTCCTATGTCTCGTCGGCGCGGAACCCGCCCGACTCCAACCGTGTGAGTGACTCGCGGCTCTGGCGCGACGCCTCGCCGGCCTCCATGATCGGCTCGAGACCCCGGCGCGCACGCTCGGCGTTGACCATCGTCCGCGGCACCTGCGCCAGGAACCCGCAGAGAAACCGCTCCAGCCGGTGGCAGTCCTGCGCGTGCATGCGCCCCCGGTCGTACACGAACAGGATGTCGCCCTTCGTTTCGATGCGCCACCCCCCGTTGCGCACCAGGAACCGCATCAGCCCGTGCCCGAGCAGATCGTAAGCGTCCTTGCGCTCCGGAGCGTTGACCACGAACTTGCCGGAGAACTGCGCGTCCTCCAGATCGATGTCGTCGAACCCGATCGCCTGCACGAGCTTGTCGCCCCAGTGCTCATCTCGGATCACGACCCGACCCAGATCGCAACCCGAGTTCACCACGCCGCACGTGAAGTAGTAATGATGCGTCCGCCGGTCCTTGCCCGACCCCGTCGTCTCGGCGTAGTGGTACTCGAACAGCCGCACCCCCATATCGCCCAGGCCCGGCGTCACCTCGTCGAATGTCTTGGTCATGTGGTACCGAGACCATCGCGAGTGCCCCTGCTTGAATAGGTCAAACGCGAGGCCGGGCACATCGTACTTCGCCGGATTGAACGCCCATCCGCCCAGGTGCGCCCATCCCTCGAGTTCCTGCACGCGCTTCCGATCGGCCATCACGCCGTAGATCGTGCCGATGATGCCGAGCACCACCACGACGACCATCAGAATGGGCCCGAGAAAATCCAATGCGCGGGAACCTCCTTCAGGGATGCACGCATCCTACCGCGAGTGTCTTTGGGATCGGTGGATGTCCGATTGCCCCCGATCCGGGACATCACCGGGCGCCGTAGATGATCGCATTGAGCAGCAAGCGGGTCGCGCCGTGGTTGAAGCCCCGGAATGTCGGGTCGTCGGCAATGCAGATCACCCGTCCCCGCCCGAGACGATGTGAGGTCATCGCGGGCGACCCGGCGAAGCGGGTCAGGTTGCGATCCGAGACCGATCCGCCGATGAGCGGGGCCTCGCCGAATCGCGCTACCGCCTCGCCGCTGTCGCTGATGGGCAGGGTCGACTCGCCGCGCTTGATGAGCCCGACCCACTCGCGCACCCCCGATGCCAGCGGGTGCGATGTGTCCACATGCACGAGCAGCATCGCGCCCGGCACGCGGTCCTCCACGCCCCGCGCTTCACGTTCGGCCCACGACAACTCGGACAACTCGGGTCGTTCGTCGTTCTTGGCATCGGTCTGTTCGTCCTTCTTCTCGTCCTTGAGGTCCAGGAGAATCAGAGAGGCCCAGCGAGCCGATGCGCCCGATGCGACCACCGTGCCCCCGGAGCGCACGAACTCTCGGATCGCGTCCGAGTTGCCCGGCGTGCCCGACGAGATCACCATCAGGTTGTACCGATCCAGATCGACTCGCCCGAGCGCATCGGAGTTGATCACCGTGTGAGGCAGCGGCGTCACATGGTCCAGCAGATGCCGGTGCTGGCCGAACGAGAGCGGATCGAGCCCCTCGTCCCGCAGCAGGATGATCCGCGGCATCGTCAGCACCCGGTTCGCGTCCGCGCCCAGCGCCTCCCCGTCCTCGGGGTACCCCGACCCCGCGCGGTGCGCGCTTAGACCGATCGATACAAGTTCTTCCTCGAACGCGCGAACCGAGTCACTACCGTTCCGGCCGGCGTGAACGATCAGCGTGCCGGCGTCGAACGACTGCCCCTCCAGATTGAACTCTTTCTCCGAAACCCGCGCGAACAGATCGTGCTTCATCGCAAGCCCGATCGCCCTCGGGAAATCGTGCTGACCCGAGTCCACGAGCAGGGCGACGCGCCCCTGGCCCGTGATGCGCGCAGGCCCGGGGGACCAATCCGAGAGCCGCTCCGTGCCGCTCGGAATCGAGTCGGCGTAATACGCCTCAAGCCCGAACGCCACCGGCATCGACCACGCCGTGATGTCGTACGTATCGGGATCCTCCACCTGCGTCGTCCGCTCGAAAGTCGCCCGCGCAAGCCGCCCCATCCGCTGGCCGGCCGGAATCACCCACGAGCCCGCCGGGATCGTCATCTCGCCCGCCGGCTCCTGGGAGTCATACCGGCCCAATCCATTGATCGTCGTGTCCCGCGCCAGGGCATGGACCTCGATGCCGTGCGCGGCGCACAGGTCCCAGCACCGCTTGAGCAGCGCCGGATCGGTGTCCGCGCTGACGATGTACGCGCCCGCGTGCCCGTCGGGAACCCGCATCGACTCGCCGAAGAACCGCCGGAACCGCGACAACTGATCGGCGCGTCGCGCCGCCGTCGTCTCAAGGTACGACATCGCGGTCATGTAATGATGCCGCGCCCGATCGCGCAGCGTAAGCGTGTACCGCTCGTGCACGCGAATCGCCGTCCCACCGGCGCTGTGGCCCGCCTGCTCGCACAGCATCCCGACCGCGCCGTGGTACACGGGCAGCACCTTGCCGTACCCCGGATAGAGGTAATCGAACCGCTCCTTCGTCGAATACACCAGCCCCTTGCGGTCGAATGTATGCGCGTTGTGCTTCCCGTAGATCTCCAGCCACTGCTTGGTCTCGTCGGGGATGTGCTCGTTGTACGGCGCATCGCCCGCGCCGAAGAAGTACGGCGAGTCGTACCACTGCTCGTGGTAATCGATGTGCAGCTGCGGCATGAACTTCCGGTACATCGGCAGACGCGCCCGCGACTCGGGCTGAACCAGCCACAGCCAGTCGCGATTGAGATCGAACAAATAATGATTCATCCGCCCGCCGGGCCACGGCTCATCATGCTCCACCGAGTCGGGGCTCTCATCAGCGCCAGCCCCCCTCGCGTTCTCGTACCACGAGACATAGCGCTCGCGCCCGTCCGGATTCACCATCGGATCGATCACGAGGACGATGTCGTCGAGCCAGCCGGTCACCGGCGCGCTCGCCCCCGCCGCCATCGTGTACGCGATCATCAGCGCCGACTCCGAGCACGACGCCTCGTTGCCGTGCACATTGAAGCTGAACCACGCGATCGCCGGATTCGAGTCGATGATCCGTTGCGCCTCGCCATCACCGATCGACGGATCCGTCAGCCGCTTATTGGCCGAGAGGATGTCGTCGAGCCGCGCGTGATTGGCGGGCGATGTGATCACCGCGATCCGCAGCGACCTTCCCTGGTGCGTCGTTCCGTACTCATGCACCTTCACGCGATCCGAAGTCCGCGCCAGTTCGTCGAAGTACCCCATGACCTCGTGGTGGTGATGGAACCGATCGCCGATCTCATGCCCGAAAAACGCCGCGGGTGACGGCACACGCTCATCGAAAGACATCGAGTTGAAGTAATCAAAGCCGACCCGCCCGTTCGCCTCAGCGATCGGATCGACGCCCGTCCGCGCGGGCTGGGCGAGAGTCAGTGTCGAGAGT